>JAPOPA010000144.1 GCA_026713145.1 Chloroflexota bacterium | reverse complement strand
GTGTCCGGTGGGGGTGTCGAGCCTACGTGGGTCGCATGGGGTCAGCCTGCCGGTCGTCTCGTCGAACCGAAAGCGGTAGATGGCATCCGTAGGTGCGACGTGGGGGACGAAGGCGAAACGATTTGAGTTATCGGTCGTGATGTAGTGGGCGTAGAGGTCGGTCATCTGCCTGTCGACGGCAGGGCCGCGGGCGACGCCGTCGGGATCGATGCGGTGGACGGTCACCATACCGGGGAAGAGGTATGCGGCGAAGAGGAAGCGTCCGGTCTTGTCGGTGGAGACGTAGCAGGCGTCGGACTCCAGTTCCACCTCTCCGATTTGGGTGACGCCACCATTTTGGGAATCGAGGCGCAGGGTGAGGACGCCGCTGTAGCCGTCGTCTCGCACCTGCTGATAAAGGAATCGCCGGTCGGGGGAGATGCAGAGCTGCCAGGGCTGTGCAGGGAGATCGAGGTCGTGATTGAGGGTGAGTTTGCCCGACTCACCGTCCATGGCGAATACGAGGAATCTCCTCTCCTCTGTAAGGGGGATGTAGACGAATCGCTTCACGCCCGGCATCTTCAACTGACCGTGAACGAATACAGCTCTGCGTTTCGGAGATAGAACTTGAGCCTGACAGCGCGACCACGCAGGTCGTCGAGGGAGGTCTTTGTACGCCACGTAACTTCGTGGTCGACCGAGTCTCCATCGAACAGTACGCAGTCGGAGCGAGAGAAGCCTTCATGCTGGATACCATGCTCATCGAGGACCGCGACTGCGACGGAGCCTCCGCGCGCGGAGACGTTGATTGATAGGCTGTCGCCTTCGACGAGGAAGGGCTTGGTGATGAGGGCGCCCATCTCGTGGCCGGCGTCCATGGAGACGAAGCCGTCGAGTCTGAGCTTGGCGAGGCAGATGGGACCGCTGCGTCCGGTGATGCCGTGCTCGACGGCGCAGACCGAGTAGTAGAACCAGAGCTCGTCGTCAACGGTGACGGGGCCTCTGGCCATGTATATCTCGCCTGCGTCGATGCTTCCCGGCGGTCCGTTCGGAATGAATGGTTGTCTATCTCCTGCTCGCTGCCAGTCGATTCCGTCACGGCTGACGGCGAGTTGAACGTCGATAGTACCCATGAACCTGATCTGCGGCTCTTCCGGCGGTGTGTGGTAGGCGAGGAGCTGGCCGATGTAATGGTCGTGGTACTTGAAGACGGGCATCCCGTAGAACTCGAGGCCGGGTGGGTCGGCATCGTCGGGCACGAGCACGTCCTCAGGGACCGTCCAGGTGGTGAAGTCTTCGCTGGTGGAGCGACCTATTCTGCGTGTCCTGTCGCCCTCGTGGACGGAGGGACGAGCGAACGAGACGTACTTGCCGTCCAGGTCGTCCCCGCCGAGCAGGGTGTGTGAATCGCTCGACTGCGTGATGACGGGATTACCGTAATACTTGGTCCATCGGAGGCCGTCGGGCGAGAAGGCCACGGACACGCCGTCGCCCATGTTTGGCGTGCCCGCAGGGTCGCGGGCCTCGAAGAACAGCGATTTGTAGAGGCGGTCGGGATCGGGATCGCGTGGGTCGTAGATGATGTTGGCGTACGCGGCGTCGAGCATAAGGAGGTTGTTGTCGCGGGAGCCCTCGTACTCGATCAGGCCGAGGTTGGGGCGCTCCCAGAAGACACCGTCGTTTGAGGTGGCATAGCCGATGGTGTAGAGGAGGTTACGGCCATCGAAGCCTCTCTAGGGTGAGTCACTGATATCCTCACCCATGCGGGGAATGCCCATGCCGCCGTAGCCCTGGTACCACATACGGAACGTGCCGGTCTCTTCGTTTCGCCAGACTGTGCCGTAGAGGGCGAGACGGCCCTCCCATGGGTAGAGCGGGGTCATAATGGGGTTGCCGGCGTACTTGGCGGGTTGGTGCAGGGTGGATGTCAGGGCGTGGGTCTCGTCGATGATGAGGTCGTCGATGAAGAGCTGTGGGGTCGTGCCGATCTCTAGTGTCATGCCTGTGGGCCTCCCTTGGGGGAGCAGTGTGCCATATGGGGGATATGGGGTAAAGGGAAGAGGGCGGGAGCGTCGGGGCTTAAGGCCGTTCGCTATGGGAGCATTGGGCGACCGTTCATTCTCGAAGAGAAGCCCGCCATTTGCCGGTAGAACACTTGCGGCAAATCAAACCACTGAATGGAGAAACGTTCGCATGACCGTGATGACCGGAAAGCACGCGATGATGGAGATGTTGAGGGCTGAGGGCGTCAAGTACGTCTTCGGGAATCCGGGGACGAGTGAGAGCGCGATGATGGACGCCATCGAGCACTATCCCGACCTCGAGTACGTGCTAGTGACGCAGGAGGGCGTTGCGGTCGGGATGGCGGACTCGTACGGGCGGGCGACGGGGAAACCGTCGTTTCTGAATCTGCACATCGAGACGGGCCTCGCTAACGCCATCAGCCTCATGCACAACGCTTACGAGGGTGGGTCGCCCATGGTGGTGACGTCGGGGAACAAGGACATCCGGGAGCTGGCGCACGAGCGCACGGACCTCGCGGCGATGGTCGAGCAGTTCACCAAGTGGACGGCGGAGGCCACGTACCCGGAGCGG
>JAPOPA010000266.1 GCA_026713145.1 Chloroflexota bacterium | reverse complement strand
GTCACGGATGACGGCGGATACCTCTTTCGCGGAGGCCGTTGCGAGTATTGTCGTCATGGGCCTTGGACTCGGCATCACCTTCCCGAGCTTCACGATCTCCGTGCAAAATGCGGTTCCTCACAATCTGCTGGGGGTTGTGACCTCGGCAACTCAGTTCTATCGGTCCGTGGGAGGGGCCTTAGGGCTCGCAGTTCTCGGATCGTTCATGGCGAGCCGGTTTGCCGCGGGGTTAAGGGACGCGTTGCCTTCCGAGGTTAGGAATGCCCTGCCTGAGGAGCAGCTTACCGAGATGAGCAACAATCCCCAGGCTCTTGTGAACCCCGAATCCCTGGATGGTCTGAGGGCAAGCCTTGCCGATGGGGGAGACCAGGGAGCGGAGGTACTCTCGACACTGCTGACGACACTTCGGGAGACTCTCGCATCCGCAATCAGTGACGTGTTTGTGCTCGCAACGGTGACGCTCGTCATAGGGTTTGCCGCAACGCTCTTCCTGAAGGAAGTGCCCCTCAGGACGCGCGGACCGGAGCGTGGGCGTTCGGAAGGTTAGCTCAATCGAGGTCTGTCCGCCGGACAAGACCCCCTCTCTGTATCTCTCCCCCGTCGAACGGAGGAGAGATTGTTGATACTAGTCCACGAATTACGTACAAAGTGCCGGCTAGGGAGAGGTCGAACGTCAAGAACCGTATTGGTCAGTCCACTGTCAGAACGAGCTTGCCGAAGAACGACTGCTCTTCCATGACCTTATGCGCCCTGGCAGCGTCCTGCAGGGGGAAGGTGTCGTGGACGATACCCCTGATGATTCGCTTCGCCGTCATTTCGACGATCTGACGCAGGTCCTCCTGCCTTCCCATAAATACGCCGAAGACCGTCTGATTTCTGACGAAGAGCACGCCCATCTGCAACTGGGCGCGATAGCCGGTCGTCACTCCGCAGATGCCGTATCGACCTCCGGGAGCGAGCGACCTGGACGCGGCGGGCCAGAATGTCTCGCCCACGTGGTCGACCACAACGTC
Source organism: Chloroflexota bacterium (assembly GCA_026713145.1). Classification (GTDB taxonomy): domain Bacteria; phylum Chloroflexota; class Dehalococcoidia; order Lucifugimonadales; family VXLM01; genus VXLM01. The sequence goes on along the minus strand of JAPOPA010000266.1, from coordinate 917 downwards.
GACGCCGCGCCTATCGGTTAGCTCCCTTACCCGTTCGGCTATATCCTCGTGGGAATAGTTGATGACCTCGTCGGCCCCGAGGGCCATTGCCATTTCCGCCTTCTTGTCCGAGCTAGTAGTAGCGATCACCCTTGAGCCTATGATGTTCTTGGCTACCTGAATGGCCGCAGACCCAACGCCGCTGGAGGCGGACAGTACGAGCGCAGTCTCCCACGCCTGAAGTTTCGCGCGTCGGATGAGCATCGTCCAACAGGGCATGAATACGGTAGGCAGGGATGAGGCTTCGACGTACGATAGCGAGTCGGGTATCACGACGGCATTAACCCCGGGAACTTTGACATACTCTGCATCCCCACCGTGGGAGGTCGAGCCGATTCTGCCGGGCCGGATACATAGCTCCGACTCGCCGGCGATGCAGTACTGGCACTGGCTACAAGTGAGGCGGGGATTGACGACGACGCGATCACCTACCTTGACGTTGTAAACCTCGCTGCCGGTCTCGGCGACGTCGCCGGCAACGTCGCCGCCGAGGATGTGCGGCCCGTCCAAGACCATCCTGGTGCCCTTGATCCCCTGGCGGGTAAAGATGTCGAGCCTGTTCATTGAGCAGGCCCTCACTCGCACCTTGATGTCGTTTGGCCCGACGACCGGCTCCGGCATATCGCCGTACTGCAGCGCATCGAGCCCACCGAGTTCCGTGACGTAGACCGCCTTCATTGTGGTCGCTCCATGGATCTATTTGGGAGTTAGAGCGGGAACGGAATCGTGTTCGCCAACTCGATGCTCCACACTAATGGCGAAGGGCGTCTACTGTCAACGTGCCCAACGGTGCGTAATGTCCTGACACCGCAGTTGGCGAGGGTGGCCTACACGCCGCCGGAGTCACATTTTCCCTTCGAGCTTGTCGAGCTTGCTTT
>JAPOPA010000258.1 GCA_026713145.1 Chloroflexota bacterium | reverse complement strand
GAATTCGAAGCTGTAAACGCCGGACCGGATCTTGCGCCTCATTCGCAGTTTTATCAGCGGCTCAAGATCCGGCTCGTCGTCCACGACGAGAATCCGGTATGGCTGCTTCATCTGGTTTCCTCCCCCTTGGCTCGGCTCACGATCTGAGCTTTACGCCCGGTAACAACTATGTTGTCAGGTTGCGGCGAAGATGTCCAAGTAGGAAGGCGCGATACTGAGTATCAAATGTGATCTCGTACCAAGCGTTCGGTGGACTGGAGTTAGGTAAAGTTTCACGGTTTCCGTACGGTGTGTCAACCCTTAAATCCGGCTCATCCGGGTGGCCGCCGACCACCGCCGGAGAGTCTGGCGGAGCTCACGATTGCACCCTGTTGAATGGGATGACGTACGTTCTGCGGGATACCTCGGTCAGGCCCACTTTGGCGGCCACCCTCAGCGACGCCAGGTTATCCTCGCCGCAGCTCCAGACGGGCGTCAGGCCGCTCTCCTGGATTGCCGCGGCAACGACTGAGGCGGCGGCGGTCGAGTATCCGCGATTGCGGTGGTCTTCATGGGTGAAGACTCCGATGTCGGCGTACCGTTCGGTGATGGCATTCGTGTGCGCCACCGAAACGAGGCGGTCGTCTACCACCGCTCCGGCAACAAAGCCCTCACGGAGCACGATCTCGACGTCACCTCGCATGCCCGGCTTGAGGTCGTCGGGGACGCCGTCGAACAGTGCGCGGTCATCCACCGTGAGCAGCCGAACATCCGGGTGGGAGTATCCAACAGCGGGGAGCGTGAGCGTGTGGTAGACATCGCCATAGTAGGCGACCCTGCTGCCGGTCGAAGCGCGGATCAGCGCACCAAGCTTGGGGGCGACTGACCGTGACACATTGACTACCCGCCAGCCCTCCAGCGGTTCGAGGATCGACCACAGAGCTTCAGGATTCTCTCCAAATCCTTGAAGTTCCCCCATGTCGTCCTTCATAAGTACCACCGCCGCATCGAATCGGGCAGGCTCACCCACAACGTACGCGGTACAGGCCCCACGAATCAGGCGGTGTACGGGAATGGCGGTCTCCGGCGAGTCGCCCAGCACGCGGGCGAGGTCGGCAAGCTCGGCTGAGGACAATTGCACGGGATGGCCTCTCTCGCGGACGATCACTCCACCTTCTCAAGGGGAGCGAAGCTCAGGAGCAGTCGTTTGACGCCCTGGCCGTCCTTGAATGCGACGGTAACCTCGGTGTCGCCGCGTGAGGCCTTTGCCTCCGTGACGATGCCTTCGCCGAAGGTCTTGTGGCGCACGCGGTCTCCCGTATTGAGTGCAAGACCGGCGTTTTGCGGCGCGGCCCTCGCGTCGCGGCGTCTTCGTCGGATGACGGGCGAGTCGGGTTGCCGGACGACGCGCTCCCCTGGCCCATCCGCGCGGGTGGTCGGGGGCCGTGATGCTGGTTGGGACTGTTGGCCTGAGAGTCTGCTCCTTCCCGGGCTGAGGTCGGGCTTTGCCAGCAGGTCCTGCGGGATGTCGGCGAGGAACCGGGACGGCATCGCGGGCGCGGAGCCGCTCCGGCCTCGGAAGCCGCGTCGAAAGGCGCGGACGAGATGGAGCTTCTCCTTGGCCCGCGTCACGCCGACGTAGCACAGGCGGCGCTCCTCCTCGATCTCCGCGGGGTCGCCGGAGTCGATGGAGCGCATGTGGGGCATCACGCCCTCCTCCATGCCCACGATGAAGACCACGGGGAATTCGAGGCCCTTCGCCTGGTGGAGGGTTATCAGCGTCACGGCATCGGGACTCTCGCCCACGTTGTCGGCGTCGCTGACGAGGCTGACCCGTTCGAGGAAGGCCGTAAGCGGGTTATCCTCGCCGTAGTCGAGCAGGTCCTTCGCCACCGACTGGAGCTCGCGGACGTTTTCCTTACGCTCTTCACTTCGCTCGGCGTCGCTCTCGATGTGGTCGCCGTACCCTGTCCGTTGCAGAACCGCCTCGATGAGCGCGGAGGGCTCGTACTCGGCGTTCTTGTCGGTGAGGTCGTCGATCATGGCCTTGAAGTCCTGCAGCGCCTTGATCGACCGGGCGGGCAGGGGGGCGACGTAGTTCCCCGGTCTCTCGAGCATGGCGGCAGTCTCGTCGATTGCCGCGTACAGCGACGATCCCCGGCCCCACGCGAGACGGTCAAGCTCGCTCATGGTGCGCTGGCCGATGCCCCGCGTCGGGACGTTGACGATGCGCCGGAAGCTCACGTCGTCGTTGTGGTTGGCGATCAGCCGCAGGTAGGCGATGATGTCCTTGACCTCCTGCCGCTGGTAGAACTTGATGCTCCCGACGAGGTGGTAGGGCACGTCGTACCGCAGGCACATCTCTTCGAGGGCGCGGGACTGCGCGTTGACGCGGTACATGACGGCGATGTCCGACCACGCTTTGCCGGTTCGCTTCAGGCTCTGGATCTCGCTGATGACGAACTGCGCCTCGTCGTTCTCGTCGTAGCTCTCGTGGACGACGATGGGGACGCCCCTGCCCAGCTTGGTGAAGAGGTTTTGCTCCAACCGCTGTCGGTTGGGGGCGATGACCTTCTGGGCGGCTTCGAGGATCGTCTCGGTGGACCGATAATTCTCCTCGAGAGAGATGGTCCTGGCGTCGGAGAAGTCCTTCTTGAAGCTGAGGATGTTGCGGATGTCCGCGTTGCGCCACGAGTAGATCGACTGGTCGGGGTCGCCGACGACGCAGAGGTTGCGGTACTCGCCCGTCAGTTGCTTGGCTATTTCGTACTGGGCGATGTTGGTGTCCTGGAACTCGTCGACCATGATGTGGACGTAGCGGTCGCGGTAGCTCTCGGCCACGTCGGAATGCTGCCGCAACAGCGTGTGCGTCTTGAGGATCAGGTCGTCGAAGTCGAGGGCCGAGGACTGGGTGAGAAGGTCCTCGTACCTCTCGTATACGCGGTGGACGATCTCCTCGAAGTAGTCGGCCTTCTTCAGGCCATACCCCTCCGCGCCGATGAGCTTGCTCTTCGCGCCGGAGATCGAGGAGAGGATTGTGCCCGGGGAGAACTGCTTGGGGTTGATCTTGAGTTCTTCCATCGCGCGCTTGACGAGCGATGTCTGATCGGACTGGTCGTAGATGGTGTAGTCCTTGTCGAGTCCCAGGAGTTCGCCGTGCCGACGGAGCACCCTCGCGCAGAACGAGTGGAACGTGCTCATGGTCACCTGGTCGTTGCGGGTCCGCATGAGGGTTGCGGCGCGTTCCCTCATCTCGCGCGCGGCCTTGTTCGTGAAGGTCAGGGCGGCGATGCGGTACGGCTCAACGCCGCACTTGTCGGCAAGGTAGGCGATGCGGTGCGTGATGACGCGGGTCTTCCCGCTGCCGGGCCCTGCCACGATGAGCAAGGGGCCGCTGATGGTCTCGACCGCCTCGCGCTGTCTGGGGTTAAGTTCGGAGAGAATGTTGTCTGGCACGGGGATATTATAGCGTCGTTGGGAGGTGCGGTGGGGTGTCCGCGCGGAGAAAAGCGGACCACCCTCACCCCGGCCCCCGTATCGAGTATGGGGCAGGCCCTCTCCCACGAACGGGAGGGGGTTAGTGAATATTCGCAACCATTGGGGTTGGGCATCGTTGTATTAGGTATGATGGAGCGGCATCAGTCCGGCGGGCATGGGGCATATCCGGGAATGACGGCGAGAGCGGCGTCGCTCGCGCGGTTCGTGCTTGCAGCCATTGCGGCGGCGGCGGTGTTCGCGTTCGGTCTCGTCGGAGTGGCGGGGGGGGACGTGAGCGGCGCGGTGACGGTGCGCTCGTCGAGCCTCACCAGCGAGTTCCCCGAGGGGTTCCGCGTCCGGCTGACAGCCTCCAGCGACGAGGACATCGAGTCGGTTGCCATCCGGGTGCGCATCGGGCGTCAGACGCGGACGGGGTACGACTACCTCGAGACGACCCGGCGGGACGGTTCGCTGGAAGGCGAGCTGCTCTGGCGTACGAACACATCGGCGTCGTACATCCCGCCCGGCACGATCATCACGTACAAATTCGAGTTCGAGGATACCGACGGACGCCGCTTCGAAACGGAGAATGCGGAGTTCGTCTATCACGACCCGCGATTCGTGTGGAAGGAGATATCGCAAGGGCCGGTCACGGTGGCATACCACGGTGGCTCTGAGCCGAAGGCCCGGGAGATCCTCGACACGATGCTGTTTACGCTGGACCGCATGGCTCCCCTCCTGGGGGCGGACCGCGAGGAGCCGATCCGCGTCACCGTATATGACTCCTGGAACGAGATGCGGAGGGCGATACCCCCGGCGACCGCGGCCTTCGACCGGCACCTGATAACGCAAGGACAGGCGTTCACGACGGTGGGGACGCTGCTCGTGCTGGGAAGCCGCAGCGCGGCGGGTACGGCTTCGCACGAGATGACGCACATTATCGTGCACCGTGCGGGCGAAGGAGCGGTGCGGAAGGTGCCGCCGTGGCTGCACGAGGGTCTGGCCGAGTACGGCAACGTCGATCCGGGCAGGTCATACGATAACGCCCTCCGCCGTGCCATACGCCAGGACCGGCTGCTGCCGGTCACGCACATGGGGAGCCTCCCCGGCCGCGCGAACGATGTCCTGCAGTTCTACGGGCAGTCCAAGTCGCTGGTGCAGATGATGATCGACGACTTCGGCACGGACAAGATGCGCGAGTTCATGGCGCTGTACAAGGGCGGAGAGTCGATGGACGACGCCCTGACGCAGACCTATGGTCTCGACCGGGTGGCATTGGAGAACCGGTGGCGGGCAGCAGTCGGCGCGTCTCCGCTCAGCGCGTCCTACTCGAGTGACGAGCGCCCGACTCCCGTGCCGGCTCCGACCGTTCTCCCATATACGCTCAATCGAAATGCGGATGGGGAGTTTGTCGGCGTCTCCGGCACATCGCAGCGGGCAGCGCCAACGACCGTGACGACAGCGTCGACGACGGAGCGCGCTGCCCCCGGCACGCCGGTGCCGCTTGTCTACGGCGCGGCCTCATCGGGCGCGGACGCGGAGACCGACGGTGGCGTGCGCGATACTCCCGTGCCGTTGGTGTATTTCGCTCCGTCGTCGAGCGGGGAAGAGTCCACGACGCAGGACGTTGCCGGGAACGGGTGCGGCGCCTCGGTAGGCGGGGCGCTGGACCTGACGGCAGGCATGGCACTTGTGGGTCTGGTCGCGCTCGGTGTCGGAACTCGCCGTTCAGGACCTCGCCGGTCAGGCGTGTAGGGGACTTCGCCGGTCGGGCGTGTAGGGGACCTCGCCGGTCGGGCGTATAGGGGACCTCGCTGGTCGGGCGTGTAGGGGTTGGGGGGGTGCGATTTGACCTGACATTTCCTGACGTTTTATGACACGGGGGATTTCGCTGCCCCTCGACAGGCTTTCGGGTAACTGTGGGAACCCCCTCTCTGTGTCTCTCCCCCGGCGGGGGAGAGATGGGAGGTTGACTTTGCGGCGGTTGCTGACACGCCGGTACAGCCCTGCAGGTGGGGAGTAACGATGTTCAGGGCGAACTGAGTCCGTTGGAGTGTTGCGTGGGAAAGAGGCGGTTCGGGAAGGGGATGCGCACGATGTGCTTCTTCCCGCTGCGACGGCCGATTATCTGGATGGCGTCAGGTTGGATGACCGCCATCTTCTTGGGACGGAGCGGGCAGCAGTCGCAGTAGACACCGACCTCGCCGGTCGGGACCTCGCCGGTCGGGCGGACCTCGCCGGTCAGGCGTGTAGGGGAACTCGCCGTTCGGGCGTGAGGGGCGGTGCCATGGGGATTCGGGTTCGGTTTCAATGTAGCTTTCTGGTGCATTCTGTGATTCCTCCGGGCTTGTGGGTGTAGGGCTGGTTGGTCCGGGTTAGAAGCGCTTCACGGGGAAGGTGTTCAGTTTTTCT
>JAPOPA010000340.1 GCA_026713145.1 Chloroflexota bacterium | reverse complement strand
ACGGCAGACGCCAGCCTCGCCAGCCTCAGGCCTCGAGGGATGATGGTACTGTACGGGGCCGCCAGCGGGGCCGTGCAGTCGCTCCCAGTGTCGGTCATCAACGCGAAGTCGCTTTTCTTCACGAGGCCGGGGCTAAACGACCATGTCGCCACCCGCGAGGAGCTCGTTTGGCGTGCAGGCGACGTGCTGGGGTGGGTGGAGTCGGGCGAGTTGTCGCTGCACATCCACGATACCTACCCGCTTGAGGAAGCGGGGCGCGCGCAGGACGACCTGGAGAGTCGTCGGACGATGGGCAAGGTGCTGTTAGCACCTTAGGGTTAGTGGAGGCGACGGGCGGATTCGAACCGCCGAATAGAGGTTTTGCAGACCTCCGCCTTAGACCACTTGGCTACGCCGCCTCATCGTGTAGACATGGTGCCGAGGGAGGGACTCGAACCCTCACAGCCTTGCGGCCACAGCGCCCTCAACGCTGCGCGTCTACCAGTTCCGCCACCTCGGCCGGGGTCCTCAGCCGCAAGCGTTCAGCCGAGGTTGGTGTTTTCGTATTATAGCTAAGCACCGTTGCGGTGTCCATAACTACGAGGGTGCTGGAGTCGAGGCGTGGTATTGGCCGGAGCGTCTGCCGCTGCAGTGAGCACTATGGATTCCCGCATTCGCCGGAATGACGGCGTGGGTGCTTCCGGCTGATGCTCGGCTGTCGACTCCGTACTCGGGGTTACTCTTCAGGGGCAGCGGATGAGCGACGTAATCGTCGGAAGAACAACACCAAGAGGGCACCTGATAGAAGTATGCCAACTGTCCAGCCTCCTATGAGGAGCCACGTCACCAGGCCCATGTCCTCGCTGGGCAAGACTTCGAGGGGGACGTTGGCCGTCACGTTGCCTAGGGGACCTGCGACATCGAGAGTGAAATTCCATGTCCCGTCCCGGCCGACTGGAATGCGAACGTCGAAGTGACTGAACCCCGGCAGCACGGTCTGGGGTTGGAAGGGCCCCACCTCTACCCCCGACGGCCCGTGCCCTCGTAGGGTCAGGTCGGAGGAAATGGGAGCGAGGTGTGCCTCGTCTCCGCCGTTGGTAGCCGCGACGGCCTGGATCAGCACGGTGAAGACCAGGAGGCCGGTTTTCGGCTCCGGGGGCCACACGGTTACGGCGATGTCGTACCCGCCCTGCTGCTCGCGGTGAACGAGCATTCCGCCGTTGGCCGCCGCACCCTCAACCAAGGAGGCAAAGAAGAGGAATCCTAAGACGAGAGCCGTGAGGTATCGCACCTTCTCATGGTAGCCGAAGTGGGGCGACGGTGACAAAAGGCGCGGCTATGGGTGAAAACGTAGCTGCATGCTCCGAGCAGGCGATAGACTGGTATCCAGCCGCCTGCAAAACAGGCCGCGTCCCATTCAACCCGCGGAGAACCGAGACTGATGGCCGACTACCCTACGCTGGAGACCGAGCGTCTTACCTTGCGCCGATTTCGCCTGACGGATGTGGACGACGTAATTGCGTTCGCGAACGATGAGGAGTGGCAGCGATACCTGCCTCTGCCCTACCCGTATGAGCGCGTTCACGGGGAACAGTTCGTCGCCGAGTCATTTCTCAAGGACTGGAAGTCCAAACCGGCCTTCGCTGTCGTACTCGACGATATGGTGATAGGTGAGATCAACCTCAGTATCGACAAGAGACGACAGACCGCGGGGATGGGGTACGGGATTGCTCGACAACACTGGGGGAACGGCTACGCAACAGAGGCGGCTCGTGCCGTGGTCGCCTGGGCCTTCGAGGCGCTATGCATAGCGAAGGTCTATGCCTACGCGAACGTCGACAACAGTCAGTCATGGCGCGTGATGGAGCGAATCGGCATGATCAGGGAGGGCCTTCTGAGAAGCGAGGCTCCCGACAGTCGTGACTCTAACCGAAGACAAGATGTGGCGTACTACGGGATCCTTCGTGAGGAGTGGGAGCGGCAGACTTAGGATCATTCTGTTGCCCTAAGAGTTCTCAAAGAACCTGAACTGTTACATGAACAGAGGCCTGGGCGAACTCGTAGCTGCATAGTCAGAGTTGCCGATAGACTGGGACACTGTCGCCCGCAATTCAGGCTATGCCCCAATAAGCGGAGAACCGTAACTCATGCCTGATGAACAGCCTGTATTGAAGACCAAGCGTCTCACCTTGCGCCGCTTTCGCCTGACGGATGTGGACGACGTAATTGTATTCGCGAACGATGAGGTGTGGCAGCGATACCTACCACCTCTGCCCTTCCCCTATGAGCGCGTTCACGGGGAGCGGTTCGTTGCCGAGTCATCTCTCAGGGACTGGAAGTCCAAACCGGCCTTCGCGGTCGTACTCGGCGATACGATGATTGGTGAGATCAACCTCAGAATCAACAAAAGACATCAGACCGCGGAGATGGGGTACGCCATTGCACGGAAACACTGGGGGAACGGCTACGCGACAGAGGCGGCTAGCGCCGTTGTCGGCTGGGCCTTCGAGACGTTCTGCCTAGCCAAGATTCATGCCGTAGCGATTGTCGACAACAAACGGTCGTGGCGCGTAATGGAGCGTATCGGCATGACCAAGGAAGGCGTTCTACGAAGTGCAGTGCCCGGCAGCAACTCGAAACATAGACACGACATGGCGTACTACGGATTACTTCGCGAGGAGTGGGAGCATCGCACTTAGGAAAACGAAATCCCCGGACCGCGTTCGATCCGGGGATCTTGGT
>JAPOPA010000302.1 GCA_026713145.1 Chloroflexota bacterium | reverse complement strand
TGTCGGCTGCGGTCTGATGGATGGGCAAGTATAGCCCAAACCTACAAACGCCGTCTTGCCGTCGGAGACCGGAATCCGTAGATTCCAGCCGGTTGAGAATTGGGGTCACGCTTGACGACAGATAGGTGTGCGAGTACTCGACTACGTGCGAGCCGGACCACCCGCAAACAGGGCATGAGCAGCCTCCTCCGCCTCCCTCATCGCGCCCGACAGATTCTCAACGGTCACCGCGCGGTTCGGTTCCAGGAACAGGAATGAGACCTCCTTCACGGAGACGCCCGTCGCCCTGCTCAGCGCGAGTGCGTATCCACCGCCCTGCAGCCGGTACCGCGCCATCGCCCGCTCGATTTCTTCGTCCGAACCGAGCGCGTCCGTCTTGTAGTCCACAATCACGAAGCCGTCCTCTTCCTCGAACAGCAGGTCGATGAACCCCTCGACGATGCCGTCCCCGACGGGGCCTGCCACCGGCGTCTCCCTCCACCATCGTCCCGACTCCAATGCTCGTTTGACGAGGGGGCTTTCGAGGGCTCGGCGTGCGAGACGGCCAATGTCGTCCGCGCGGCCCGGCACTCCCTCCGCTGAGGCCTGAGCCATCGCGATGTCCTCGACGCCACTTCCCGAACGCAGGTCCACGACTTGGAGTACCGCGTGGACGGCGCGACCGATGCTGGTCCCTGCACGACCTCGCCTCCAGGGTTCGTCGGGGATGTCCTGTTCGTCCTTCGCTTCCTGGGCCAGCAGGGTCGCCGCAGCTGAGAAGGGTCGTGAACTGGCGGCGTACACTACGGCCCTCTCTTCCTCCCACTGTCTTCGTGCTGAGGAGGTGTCGTCGTCGAGCGCTCCAGTCTCTCCGGGCTGTTCGATGAGACCCTGGTCTGCCTCCGCCGAAGGAACGAGAGACTCCCAGAGATTGTCCGCTCCGTCCATGAACTGCTCGATGCGGGCTGCGGGCGAAGTGCTGCCCCTCTTGTTCCGATAAAGACTGACGATCAGGTGGTCTCTCGCCCGTGTCGCCGCAACGTACATGACCCGCACGTCCTCTTCTTCCTCGCGCTCCTTGTCGAGCTCCGACACCTCCGCATAGCCCGCCGTCTGAAAGGACAAGTCCCTCGACCCGACTTTCACCTCCACCTTTCCGCCTTCGCGGTCGAACAGGACGGGGCCGGGGCGGTGAGTCGGGGCGGAGTTCAGCCCCGCCAGGATGAGGATGGGGAACTCGAGCCCCTTCGCCCCGTGGACCGTCATCACTCTCACCGCGTCCTCATCGGACTCCGGGACGGCGGTCTCCCTCGCCCGCGCCTGCTCCTCCCGCTGACGGGCCGTCCACGCGAGATATCCCCGAAGAGACGTTTCGCCGGACGCCGCAAATGCCCTCGCCCGGTCGATGAGGAAGCGGTAGCGCATCCATCGTCCGCGCCAGTGCCTCCCGTCGAGGGCCATCTCCATGAGCCGCCGCTCGCGCACGAATTCTTCGATGAGCGCCGCCGGGGACTTCCATCGCCTGCGTTCGTGGAAGTCCCTCAGGACGGCGAGAGCCCCGGACGTATACCCTGCCGGTGGGTCGTCATCGGCAAGGTAGTCGAACTGCCCCCCTGCCTCCACGAACTCCAGCAGATCGGCGTCGGAGCAGGCGAGCGCCGGGGAGCGCAGTGCGGCAACGACGGAGACCTGGTCGGTAGGATCGTCAATGGCGGACAGACAGTTCAGCAGGTCGCGCGCCTCCTGAGATTCATAGATCAGGCCCGCGCTGTCGAGGCGGGAGGGAATCCCTGCCGGCTCCAAAGCGAACTCGAGTGCAGACAACCCCCCG
>JAPOPA010000339.1 GCA_026713145.1 Chloroflexota bacterium | reverse complement strand
GATGAGAACCAGAGTGAGTACAAGCCACCACGTGTCGGGTACCTGCAAGATGGGGCCATCCTCGGACGACATGGCCGTCGTCGATCAGTACGGACGTGTGCACGGTTTAGACGGACTGCGGGTCGTGGACGCTTCCATCATGCCCGACTGCATCCGCGCGAACACGAACGCAACTGCAATTGCCATCGGCGAGCGCGTCGCCGATTTCATGCGGTCGGGAAGGTAGCCCCCGCCCAGAGCCAGGGTCAGACTCCTGGATCGAATGACTTCATTTCTTACCGTTAGGGCCGCCAAACTCGGACTCCGCAGGGATTAAGTGATTCCCTTCGCCGCGTAGGTGAGTATTTCGGCGGCGATCAGCAGGAATGGCGGTAGCGTGTGGGAATTCTTCCAGAACGTGGAATCGATGCACGAACGGACGCGGGTGGAGCCGCCGCCGATACGGCCGCTACGCCCGGAAGAGATGGTGTTCCAGCCGGGGATGGCCGCGCCCGAACGGGACCCGCAATATATCCGGGAGGGCGATTTCTTCGGGCGATGGTCGTACCCGACCGTAACCGCATTCCAAGACAGGGTGTTCATCACGCATAGCTATACCACCTTTGAGCCGCATCCAACGAAGGCAGAGATGGTGCAGCGAGGCGGGCCGAGGACAATGCTCCGAGAGGGCGACTTCAACGGCAAGCTCAAGGTGCTGCCGGTTTCGTGGTTCTACGGGGGTAAGGAGCCGGCGAACAATCCGTTCCTGCCGAGGGCACACGAGGCCACCGTGCCGTAGGGGGTGACGTGGATTTGACACAAGTCAAGGAGGGTCTTGAGGAAGCCTTGGTTGCCTAAGGAGGCAATCTCAAGACCACCTGCGTCGGGGGATAGCTGCCACTTGACAAGCTCAGGGCGAACGCCCCTTGGCCTACGCCCTGCTAGCGGCACTCCTCGGAGCACACTTTGGGGCGCCGCTGAAGGCAGTCGCGGCGGGGTCGGCGTCAGTCCGTTGCATAACCCATGATGAGGTCGCGAAGGGTAACGATGCCGATGGCTTTGCGATCGTGGTCCACGACCACTGCGCGAGAGAGCCCGAAGCGCGCGAGAAGGCGAACGGCGTACTTGACGAGCATATCCTCAGGAAGGGTCAGGAGCGGCTTGGACATGATCTCATAGACGTTGACGCGCTCCGGGGCCCGGTTATCGGCTATAACACCACGCGCAATGTCGGCGACGACTACGAGGCCCAACTCGTCGTCACTGTTCCGAGGGGTGACTACGAGCGAACTGACCCGATGCCGCTTCATCAGCGCCATCGCATCGGCGACGGTGGCGAGCCCGTCGATCGTGTGTAACTCTTCGACCATGAGGTCTCTCACCCTGATGGAGTTCTTCTCTGTCATATCTCGGTCTCCAACTCCTCCAAAATTGTGGGCAACTGTGTGGAAAGGCCGACGGCATCCTCAATTGGTACTTGGAAGGCGATGCCGGCGCCCGGCTCGGTGTCTAGGCGTGCCGCTTCACTAATGCGCTCGAGGATCTCACGGGCACGGGTCTCGACGACAAGGAAGAGGATGACATCGCGCTTGGCGGCGAGGTCGAGTCCGAAAAAGGTCTTATCCGGCCTCAGGCCGTCGCCCCGCACGCTGGTGATGATGGTTTCACCAGTTGCGCCTCCAGCCCGTGCGGCGTCTACAACGACATCAATCTTATCGTCATTCACGAGGGCAACGATCAGCTTTAGTCTCATGGCTCAAGCCTCCTTGGGAAGTTTGGACTTCCGCCTGCGGCTTAACCAAGACGCGGCAATAGAGTATCCCAGCACGGTCATGATTGGAAAGACGCTGGCGAAAGCAATGAGTCCGAATCCGTCGATTAGAGGGCTCCGCCCGGGAACGCTGGCGGCGAGGCCAAGACCGAGGGCCGCGACCACGGGCACGGTTACGGTCGATGTGGTAACACCTCCGCTGTCGTAGGCGAGCGGCACGATGGTCTTGCTTGACCGGAACGTGAGAAGGATCACGACGAAGTAGGCGGCGATGATGTACCACGGTAGGGGCGTGCCGGTGACAATGCGGAAGCAACCCAGGGCGACTCCCACGGCGACTCCCACGGCCACGGCGATCCGCAGTCCCCAGGCATGCACGGCGCCACCCGACGCGTCTCGAGCCTTTATCGCCACGGCGACGAGCGAGGGCTCCGCGATGGTCGTTGCGAAGCCGATGGCGGCGGCGAATGCATAGACCGGCAGGTAGTCCAGCCAGTCGACTCCGGCAGCGAGATTATCCACTCCAATGTAATCGGGCGCGGTGAGCTGGCGGGCCATCGTCTTGCCTACGGGGAAAAGTGCGTTCTCCAGGCCTATGAGGAACAGCGCGAGCCCGACCAGGACGAGGACGGAGCCTGCTGCAATTTTGCGCAGGTTGGGAGGCTTTTTGCGCAGAATTACGATTTGAAAGAGTAGGAGGATCACGACGATGGGAGCGACGTCGAGGGCGGTGGAGATCAGGGCGTCGGCGAATGCGCGAGGAAAGTCGGTCATGAGGTGACCATCCCGTAGGCAAGCACGCAGACCATCGGAGTGAGGCTGGCGAAGGCTATGAGGCCGAAGCCGTCGACCATGGGATTGCGTCCGCGGATTGACGTGGCGAGACCCACACCCAAGGCCGTCACGAGAGGGACTGTGATTGTACTGGTAGTTACGCCACCGGAGTCATAGGCAATGCCGACGATTTCGGCGGGGGCGAATACGGTCAGGGCGGTCACGAGGAGGTACCCCCCGATGATGAGCCTGTGGATCGGCCAGCCTTTGAGAATGCGAAGTATTCCCAACACGATGGCGGCGCCGACGGATACTGCCACAACCATCCGCAGTTCCAAGGCGTAAGTTGTGCGTGCGCGATCTTCATCGGCGATGGCGCCGGCCTGGGCAGCAACGTCGGCAGCCTCAGCGGCGACGGCGATCAGGGCCGGCTCAGCAATCGTAGTGCCGAAGCCCAGGCAGAAGCCAAAGGCAAGAAGGATGGCAGCGCTGCCCTTCTGGGCGAAGCCCTGCGCGAGCGCCTCGCCGAGGGGAAAAAGTCCGCTTTCGAGTCCCTGGATGAAGAGCGTCAGCCCGGCGATCACGCAGAGCAGTCCTATGAGCACGCTCAGTAAGTCGGGAAAGGGCTGGCGGAGCACCACAATCTGAAAGAAGGCTATGACAAGGATGATGGGCGCAAGATCGCGCAGCGAGCTGAGGGTCATCTTCAGCATTGCAACCAGGAACCGGGTCACGCCTTCTTACTCCACTTTGTGTTTGTGCCGGCCCGCCACAGGGAATATATAGGGCATCGTAGAGCCGTTCAAGGGATGGGAGCCAAATGCCGAGAGTTCCGGCTGCACGTCACAGCTAAGAGACTCGTGCCGGAATTTGACAGACCTTTCAAGCCGAGCTGCTCGTACCCCAAAGTGTCCCACAATGCATACTTTCCATTGGGAGATGCTTCCATGAGAAGGCAGACTACCAGTCCAGGTCTGCCCTCCCGCTCGTGATGGGGTCGCCCTCATGGATGGACCAGCGGGTATCGGACGGCCATTCGCCTCTCCAATTGCCCATACACGGAATCATCTGTGAAGGTACATATCCCTCGGCGAAATTCATCCGTAAGTGACATTGAATTCAATCTCGTCGTCCAGTCTTGGTATATTGTTCCCTAAGCAGATACTCCATAAGGGCCAGGAGATAGCCAATGCGCGTAATTGTCCTGATAAAGGCCACGGCAGAGAGTGAAGCGGGCATCATGCCCTCCACGGAACTCATCGAGGCAATGGGGAACTACAACATGGAACTATTCAACGCCGGCATCATGAAGGGCGGCGAGGGAATCAAGCCCTCCTCGGAGGGCAAGAGAGTGGCCTTCGACGGTAAAGACCGTACCGTCATTGACGGTCCCTTCCCGGCGGTCAGCGAACTGGTGTCAGGGTTCTGGTTGTGGGAGGTGAGGGACATGGACGAGGCCGTGGAGTGGGTGAAGCGTTGTCCCAATCCCATGCCCGGCCCCAGCGAGATTGAGATTCGGCCCTTGTTTGAGGCCCCGGACTTCGGCGAGGCGATGACACCAGAGCAAGTGGAACAGGAAGAGCGCATGCGGGAGGAGTTGGAGGGGCGGTGAACGGGCCTGTCACTGTACAGACCGTCATGACCAAATTCACCATTTACACCGATTGCGGCAATGCGCCTAATATAGTGGTGCCGGGATCTGGACATCGCTTTCGCCCGGACGACTGTCGAAGATGAGGGCGCAGTCGACGGTGTCATTACGACCGAGCAGGGCGGGACAGTTGCCTTTGGCGATGTCTACCGGTTCGCGTCGGTGTCCGGCTAGAAGACCGACTCCATGATGTCATACGTGGTCAACCCTAAGCAGCGGAGGTTAATCAATGCAGAAGATTGTCACTAATCTGTGGTTTGACGGCAGGGTCGAGGAAGCGCTCGAACTCTACACGTCGTGCTTCGAAGACGCGCGCGTCACTCGTATCACCCGCTACACCGAATCCGGCATGGGCAAGGCCGGCGATATCATGACCGCCGAGTTCGAGTTGGCGGGTCAGGAGTTTTGCATCATCAACGGCGGTCCTCACTTCACCCATAGCCCTGCAATGTCGCTCGCGGTGAACTGTGTCGACCAAAACGAGGTGGACGCGCTATGGGAACGGTTGACCTCTGATGGTGGCGAGGAAAGTCAATGTGGCTGGCTCACCGACCGCTTCGGCGTCTCCTGGCAAATTGTGCCGATAGCGCTGACTGAAATGCTGGCCAGCGAAGATGCAAAGGCGGTCGAACGGGTCACCGAAGCCTTTCTGCAGATGAAGAAGCTGGATATCGCCGAGTTGGAAAGGGCGTTTCGCGATGAGTAAGCCGGTGCAGGTCAGTCATGCGACGCCAGAGATCGACGAATACGTGGCAGCGCAGGCGACCGCATTTCGCGCCACGCTCTAGCGGCTGCGCGCGATCAT
>JAPOPA010000335.1 GCA_026713145.1 Chloroflexota bacterium | reverse complement strand
GCAGGGCGAGACGCGCGTCACCGTTACCCCATGCGCCTGCACCTCGCGCCGGGCAGGCCGGGCCAGCCCGACGATCCCCTCCTTGGCGGCGGAGTAGTTTGTCTGCCCGGGCGAGCCGAGGGCAGAGATGGACGAAAAGAGGACGATGCGTCCATGTCCCTGATCGATCATGTGGGGGACGCTGCGTCGCACCATGTTGAACGAGCCGTACAGGTGGACGCGGACGACGGAGTCCCACTCCTCCTCGCTCATGTTGAAGATCATGCGGTCGCGGAGGATGCCAGCAGCATTGACGAGAATGTCGAGCCTGCCGTACTCGTCAATTGCGGTTCGCACGATCCTTTCTGCGGAGTCGAACTCAGAGACGGAGTCGTAGTTTGCGACGGCCTGCCCGCCGTCCTCCTTAATCTCGCCGACTACGAGATCTGCGGGGGTGGCCGAGGACTCCGAACCGTCCACGCTGCCGCCGAGGTCATTGACAACGACCGCGGCACCCTCCTCGGCAAGGAGCTTGGCCACGCCGCGCCCTATCCCGCGCCCCGCGCCGGTTACAATTGCGACCCTTCCTGTCAGTCGATTGCCCATCACTTGCAATGTCGTACGGTCTCGCCCCGAACCGTGAGGCATTTAAACTTGAGGCCGGCCTTGCCATCCGCAATTGCAGCCTTGACATTAGCCACAGTCTCGGATGGAATCCAAGTCGTCCAGACGTCTTCGTGCCGCTTCAAGAACATCATACCGGCGACGCTCGCAGACACGCCTACTCTTCCGCCTCGAATCTGGTCGGCGAGACCGGCCAGTACTTCCTCGTCGGCCTCGACTTTGTTCAGCAGGTCGAACACGGGCGGGGCGGTCTCCTTCAAGTCAGCCCGCACACCTATCCTAACATCGGAGGACTCGCCAAAGAGGGAGCCGACATCGACGACTTCTCCGGACTCCAAGAGCTGCTCGAACTGTGGGGAAGACTCGGTACGCGCCGCCTCAAGCACAACGTCAACGTCGCCAGACTGAAGGGCCGACGGATACTTGGTCTCGTCTACGTCAACCAGCTCGGCCTCGTACACCATGCCGTGCACGATGATGTACCCGACGATGAAGTTCTCCATTTGAACGGCGGGGTCATCCCACTGCGCGAAGGAGACTTTCCCGTTGTAGTCGAAACCGAAGAGATCTGCCGGTTCGTTCGTTGCCTCCGGCTCCTCTTGGGCGGCGGTCTCTGTTTCGGTCTCCGCGGGGGCGCCGGATTCTACTGGCGTGGCGGTTGGCATAGGGGTCGGAGTGAACAATTCCTCTGCCGACAGGAGCGGATCGTCCCTAGAGGAAGAGCAAGCGACGGCCAGCGCCGTCAATAGGACGAGAGGCGCCAGAGACGAGAATCGTATGGTGGTCGTTCGCAGATCCATGCGCTATTTGAAGAGGCTCGGGAATAGGTGGTCCATCTCGTCCATCGTGGACGGGCCCCATTTGTGAAAGCTGCGAACGATCGAGGGGTTGGAGTATGTCCACAGGTCGCCGCCATCTACGCCGAAGACGATGCCGTTTACGTTCGACGAGAGATCGAGGCAGAGGGTTCCCGCAAGAGACGCGGCGCTATGCGAACCGTTTTCGGAGCTTCCCGACATTGCGATGGCGTTGCACGTTACACCGTACCTGCCGAGGTCGCGGGCGGCCGTTCGAGTCATCCCGACGATGCCCTCGGATGCGGCGGCAGATACAGCTCGTCCGGAGTCTCCGAGGCCGGCATCCGAGGTGATCGATACGACGCGCCCGCTGTGCTGCTGGCGGAACTGTACGCTGGAGGAACGGGTCGTCATGAAGGCGCCCCTCAGGGTATAGCTGACGACACGGTCAAAGTCCTGGGCGGTCGTTTCCACAAGGGGACGGTCGCAGTCCGGTACACGGACGTTTACGAGGATGTCGAGGCCCCCGAAAGTCTCGACCGCGCGCGCGACGACTGCATCAGAACCGGCGAGTGTTGAAACGTCGCCGGAGTCGGCGACTGCCATGCCTCCGGAATGATTGATTTCATTCATAAGGCATTCTGCCGCGAGGGTGTCCGTGTCATTCACCACCACGGACGCGCCTTCCAGAGCAAACAACATACTCGCGGCACGACCGGCTCTATGGCCGACGCCGGTGACAATCGCAACTTTCCCTTGAAATCGTCGCGTCAATGGCATTCTCCGCTAGTCTGATTCAGTTGATGTTATCCCACTGGGATCATGATTGTCTTCGAGGCGGGCGGGTTATCAGAGCTGAGCCGTGGAAGAGCTTTCGATGTTTCAAATGGAAGGGGGGGGTACGCTCAGACCTGACATTTCCTGACATATTGTGACTTGGCGAAGGGGGCTCACGGCAGAGGGCATAGAGGTAGAGGGGAGTAGCTCGTAACCTGACATTCCCTGATGACTTCTCCATGCCTACCCCATTTGGTTGATAGGTGAAGTGTAACCTGTCTCCTGAGGTCTGGAATATGTAGACCAGGCGTCCTGTAATCGGGCTAGTCCGACTGTTCGAGGCCAAAGGTTGTGTGCAATACGCGGGCAGCGTCTCCAACGCGGTCTGCGTCTACGACGCAGGTTATGCGAATCTCGGATGTGGTAATCATCTCGATGTTGATGCTCTCATCGGCGAGAGCCCGGAACATGCGGCTGGCGTATCCAGGTGTGTTCTGCATGGCGGCACCGACGACACTGACCTTGGCGAGGTTGTCGGTCCTTATGACGTCGTTGGCCCCGATTGTGTAGGCGACAGCGCGCACGATTTCCAGGGCACGGTCGGAGTCGTCGCCGTTCACGGTGAAGGCGAGGTCGGTGGCGTCGCGTACAGAAGCATTCTGGACTACGATATCGACGCTGATGTCAGCCTCCGCGAGAGGTTCGAGGAGGCTTGCGGAGATGCCAGGCCTGTCGACGATGCCGGTTACCGTAATTTTTGCGACGTTGCGATCGGTGGCGACGGCGCGCGCCCTGTTGCGAATCTCCCCTACCCTCGGTTCCATGTCTGCTCCCTCGTGAATGAGTGTTCCCGGCGCGTCGACGAAGCTGGACGCCACCATGACCGGCACCTGGTACTGCATGGCAAGCTCGATGGAACGCGGCTGCATCTTCGCGCCCAGGCTGGCCATTTCGAGCATCTCCTCGTAGCCGACTTCGTCGAGCCTGCGGGCGTCCGGCACGTGGCGCGGGTCGGCAGTATAGATTCCCTCGACATCGGTATAGACCTCGCAGCGGTCGGCACCGATTGCGGCGGCGATGGCGACGGCGGAAAGGTCAGACGCTCCCCTGCCAAGTGTAGTGACATCCATGTCCTCGGTGATGCCCTGGAACCCCGCCACGACCACGACGCGACCGGTTTCGAGTTCG
>JAPOPA010000111.1 GCA_026713145.1 Chloroflexota bacterium | reverse complement strand
TCGCCTATGCCGACCTGCTCTGGCCGGGCGAGAAGATCCCCAGGACCAAACGCTCCCGCCGCAAGGGCCGCGCGATCAAGCTCTGACCGGTTGCGACGACTCCCGCCGGCATCAGTCCTCGTGGAGGCGGAGGCGGGATCCAGCCCGCATCAGGCGCCTGTAAGCGCGGGTTTTCCCGAAGGCCGGGCAGCCGTAGCGCGCCGTGCTGCGAGCGTCCTCGACAGCATCGCCGCTGCCGGCCGGATCGGCGCCCGCGTCCAGCGCCGCCTCGATGAAGGCCGCATTGGCGGCGCTGATGGCGTAGTCGAGCGGCTTCCGTCCATTGCCGTCGCAGGCTTCCGGGTCGGCCCCGGCCTCGAACAGCGCCGCCGACACCTCCCCGACGGGGTTGTTCCAGGCGGCGTAGTGCAGCGGCGCGCAGCCGCTGGCGTCACGGGCGTTAGGGTCCGCGCCACAGGCCACCAGATCGTCGATTTCAGCGCGTTCCTCGGCCATGGCGGCGGCGACGTGGATGAACTGCGGCCCGTAGCCCAGCCGGAACCGTCCGTGCATGTCATCGGCGTATATCATTGCCGAAACTTACTCCACATCTTCCGACGTAATGCTCCAAACAGAGCCGAAAACATGCGACTGTCCACTCGGGAATGCCAAGACCCAATGATGATGACAATTTGTACTGACATCCTAGTCATCATATATCATGATATCCTGTCTTCGGAATCTTGGATAGGCAATGGGACAAGCTGAGACCATTCAAATCAAGGTGCCGTCGTCGTTGAAGCGAGCACTTGCTCTGAAAGCGGCGGAACAAAGAACAACCATGCGCGCGCTTGTTCTCAAGGCGCTCGCCGAGGCCGGCTACGAAATCGCGGACGGCGAGCTTCACGACAAGAGAAAGCTCCAGCGATGACAGAGGTCTTGGAGCATCGCTTGCAGCAAGTGCCGGGAGTCCGGCCGCGGCGTGGCAGTGTTGTCGATTTGTTCTGCGGCGTGGGTGGTTTATCGCACGGTTTCTATCGGGAAGGCTATCGGATCGCCGCTGGGGTCGACGTCGACGAAGCTTGCCGCTATCCATTCGAGACGAACAATGAAGCGCCGTTCGTGCGACGGAGCGTGGAGGAGTTGACGGCGGCGGAATTTGAAGAGGAATTTACGCTCGGCGAGCCAACGATCTTGGTTGGTTGTGCGCCGTGCCAGCCTTTCTCGAAATACTCGCAGGGGCGCGAGGACTCCCGATGGCAGCTATTGAAGGACTTCGCGCGCCTGATCCGAGAGTGTCGTCCAGACATCGTGTCGATGGAAAATGTCCCACGCCTGCCCTACTTCAAGGCAGGCACTGTCTTCGACGACTTCGTCAGGTCTCTGCGTGAATGCGGCTACATCGTCGCTTGGACGGTAGCGTTCTGTCCAGATTACGGGGTGCCGCAGTCCCGGTCACGCCTGGTCCTGATTGCTTCGCGACACGGCCAACCCGCCTTGCCCGCAAAAACGCATGGTGAAGCCGACTATGCCACGGTTTGGGAGACGATAGGGGCATTGCCCGCGCTAGGGGCCGGGGACGCAGACCCGAAAGATGCCTTACACCAGTGTAGTCGCCTGTCGACCCTCAACCTAGAGCGGATTCGCGCATCGAAGCCCGGTGGGACTTGGCGCGATTGGCCGAAGGAATTGGTAACGATGTGCCACAAACGCGAAACAGGCCAAGGATACTCTTCTGTTTACGGTCGCATGGCCTGGAATGAACCGGCGCCGACGATGACGACCCAGTTCTTCGGCTTCGGAAACGGTCGCTTCGGCCATCCAGAACAGGATCGAGCGATCTCCATCAGGGAGGGGGCGATGCTTCAGACCTTTCCCCGCGATTATGAATTCCTGCCACCGGGCGAGGCGGTACAGATAAAGAACCTTGGCCGTATGATCGGCAACGCGGTGCCTGTCACGCTCGGTCGCGCAATCGCCCGGGCGATCAGCAATCACATTGAGGCTCACGGCCTATGACCGAGTCACCCTATGAGATGAGGCTCAGCCTCAATGTTCTCGAGCATTTAGGCATTAATCTCTACAGCAATGTTCCCTCGGTACTGTCCGAGGTGGTCGCGAATTCCTGGGACGCAGATGCCTCAAAGGTGACCATTACCTTCGACAGGTCTGCGGATCAGATTGTCATTCAGGATGATGGAATGGGCATGACTGAGGCGGAGGTCAATGCCCGCTTTCTGACTGTCGGCTACCGAAGGCGTGATAAGCAACCGGGGCAAACGGCGAAAGGTAGAGCGCCAATGGGGAGAAAGGGCATAGGTAAGCTATCCCTGTTTTCCATCGCTGAGTGCATTGATGTCGAGACCGTGCAAGCGGGAGAAAAGAGCGCCTTTCGGATGCAGCTTTCGGTGATGCGGAAGGCGATTGAGGACGATGAGGGTAAGTTCCGGCCTGAGCCGTTGGACAAGAGTGCTATCGACTTCTCGCACGGTACGCGGATTACGTTGAGCAACTTAAAAAGACGACAGACCATCAGTACCTCCGAAGGCCTTCGCAAACGCGTTGCACGCCGGTTTTCGATCATCGGCTCGGCGAACGATTTCGAGATCGAGATCAATGGCAAACCCATCACACCCGCCGACCGGGGATACTTGGACAAGATCCGCTATCTTTGGACCTATGGAGACCAGTCAGCGATCAACGCGCTATGCGTCAACGTCGAGGCGACCGAAGACCGAACGGCGGCAGTCGAGGGTGGCGACGTCACCTTGAACGGCTGGCTCGGCACGGTCGCCGAAAGCCATCAGCTTCGAGACGATCTCGGCGAGAACCTGAATCGGATCGCGATCTTCGTCCGGGGGAAAATGGCACAGGAGGACGTGCTCGGCGATTTCACCGAACGTGGCGTATATGCGACGTATCTGATCGGGGAGCTGCACGTCGACGATCTTGACAAGGACGAAGGGCTTGGCGGCGAGCGGGATGAGGACGCCGCTACCAGTTCGCGGCAGAAGATCGTCGAGGATGACCCTCGCTATCTCGAAGCCAAGAGGCTAATCGGTACCGAACTCAAGCACATTCAGAACGCCTGGGCAAAGCTACGATCAGAAGAGGGCGCCAAGAAGGCGCTGGAGATCCCGGCGATCTCCGAATGGCTGGAAGGGCTTGAAGCCAACCTCAGACCCCGGGCCCGCCGGTGGTTGGGCAAGATCAACCGGATCAGCGTCGACGACCCAGAGGAAAGGCGTCAGCTTTGGAAACACTCGGTTCTGGCGTTCGAGTTCTACCGTTGGGGTGAGAATCTAGATCGGCTGGACGAGATCGACGAAGCCAATATTGAAGGAGCGATCGAACTCTTCACCGAGCTAGATAGCCTTGAGGCGAATTTGTACGGGCAGATCATTCGACAGCGGGTCGAGGTGATCCGCGCATTGCGGACCAAGGTCGATGAGAATGCGCTGGAGAAGGTGATCCAGCGCTATATCTTCGACCACCTTTGGCTGCTCGACCCGGCTTGGGAGCGGGTCGAGGCATCCGAGCATATGGAGACGCGCGTCGAGAAAATGTTCGAGACGGTCAATACGAGATTGACAAAAGAAGAGCGTGAGGGCCGGCTCGACATTCAGTACCGCAAGACCGCTGGTAAACATGTGATCGTAGAGCTCAAACGACCGGATGTCAGGGTGAGCGTATATCCATTAGCCGCACAGATCGCCAAATATCGTAGCGCCATGGCAAAAATGTTGGTGGATATGGAACTCGACAACGAGCCGATTGAGATCGTCTGCCTACTAGGCAAGCCTCCGACAGAGTGGGAGAACCCCGATGGGCGTCGCATTGTCGAGGAGACCTTGAGGGTACAACAGGCACGTTACGTAAATTACGACCAGTTGCTTGAGAACGCGTCACAAGCGTATTCTGACTATATGAAGCGCAAGTCGGCGGTCGACCGGTTGAGTAAAATCATTCGCGAAATCGAAGAGTATGCAGGCCCTGATGGATAAGGCCGTCAATCCCGGGCGCAGTCTAGCCGCGACACTTACATCGCATCGACGGGATTATCTCGGATCTCTGAATAGACTTAATTGAAGTAGTGTTCTAGCCTGTGGGAATCGGAGCCGGTGCAGTTTAGTTTCACAAGTAGCCGTGCAGGGCAACTCTATTTGGTCGCATTAGGGTTCTACGGGCTCAGCCGCGTTTGCGATTGCGGGATAGCGTCGATCGCTTCTTCTAGCAGGTCGAAGACAGCTTGAAAGTGCGCAAAGTCTTCGGCCGTACCGTTCTCGCAGAGCCAATCGCAGAGGTTTGTCTTCTCGTCGCTGTTGACAGCCCACTTTTCGGGGATGACGGCTTGGACGCCACGGTGTGTCCTCTGGTGCTCATGCTCAATGTCAATAAAAGCCGAACTGTGTAGGCGCGCCTTTTCCAGCGTCTGCCTCGAGAATAGATTCTCAATGCCGCTGGGAATCGGGTTGTCAGGGCAGAAGGGCACGCTACGTTGGAGGATCTGACCTCGGTTGCCGTTGGGCTTGTTCTCATCGCAGTCGAATAGAAGTAGCACCTTTTGAGCGAAGAGACCTGGCATGGGATGGCGCCATACCTTGGTCAAATTGGCGGAGCCGTCCGCGGCCCGGACAACGAAACTGTCAAGGGTAGCTTCTTTTCCTAGCAATTCGGCAGCACGCTCCAGGTATCTACAGTCGGTGTCCCCTTCGGTCAGCAATACGGGACTCGTCGCCGTCCTAACAGCTTCCTCCAAGTCATCGACAAATCGGCGGGTTGAACTGAAAGCGCTGTAGGCGTCACCGAACTCGCTGAATTCCTCAGGGCTAATGCGGTGGCCATCCGGAAGACGATGGAGAGCGAAGCCAGCCTCTCCGAGCACCTGGGTCATACCCAGAACAAAGAGCGGCGAGTGGGTTGTAAGAATGAACTGGACGCGGGGGAACATGCGGATGAGAAGGGGAAGCACCTCGAACTGGTGGAGGGTGTGCAGGTGCAGGTCGATCTCGTCAACAACGACGGTACCGCGCACGTCGGTCGTGTCGGAGAAACGAGAGCCGCCCCACTCGAAGTCGCGTAGGATTGATAAGAATATGTTCAGCAAAGAGGTCTCGCCGCTGGACAGCTGGAAGATGTTGGGAACGATCAGTCCATTGTCTCCGTGAAGTGCGACGAACCGGTGGTGGCGGCGTCCCAAACGAAAGCTCGCGTTGGTCTCGTCCAAGAGAATTGTGCGTACGATTTCTAGGGCGGTTCTCAGAACGCTTTCGTCGTGATCGCGTGTTTCCGCCTGTTCGGCCTCTACATACCAGGGTTTATCCTCCCCCGGCGAGGGCAACGGTACACGAACGCTCCTCGTCTCCGAGACGCGCCTGTCGTAGATCACGTCAACTAACCAATTCCGGTTCTGTTCAAGGGGCGACGTCGCGATCGCACGGCGCTCGGTGTGCGCGAGCATTGGCTGGCGGTCGGCGAACTCGGCCTGCGCGGTCAGGTTCCCACGGTTAAGCCAGGCGGGGTCCTCGAATCGGTTGAACGGGAAGTAGAGGATGCAGTTGCCGGCCACTACGGACCTGAGCCTCATG
>JAPOPA010000253.1 GCA_026713145.1 Chloroflexota bacterium | reverse complement strand
GAGCCTCGAGCGCAGGGAGGTTAGAACTTTCGTCGAGTTCTACATGGAGCACGGCGAAGAGCTTACCCGTGAGGTCGGCTACGTGCCGGTCTCTCCGGATGCATACGTATCCAACCTCAGGATGGTCGAGAACGGCAGTGACTAGCGGACGGCAAAGTGGACGCGCCCCAGGTGTTATTGACAGGGTCCGTCCAACAGAGTATTGATAGCGGGGCGGGGGAGTAACCCTCCGCCCCGGAGTTCAAGAAGAGCTAAGAAGGGGGAACGTGAGTTTAGGGTCCGCGGCGCAAGGCAGTCCAGATTCGCCATCCGACGTTCTAAGGTCCTCCGGCAGCGAGTACCGCGCGCTCTTCAAGCGCAACAAGAGGAATTGGGAAGGCGCCGTCGTTCACCGCCTGGTGTTCGCGTGCGCGATCCTGTCCATCTTGACCACGGTCGCGATCCTTCTCTCGCTGGTCATCCAGTCGTGGGGGTTCTTCTCGCAAATCCCGGTATGGGAATTCCTGGGCGAGGCAAGATGGTCGCCGATCCTCAAGCCGAGGTCGTATGGCGTCCTGCCGCTGGTGGCGGGCACTATGCTGGTGACGTTCTTGGGTGCGGCGGTGGCTATCCCGGTAGGTCTTGCCGCTGCCACCTATCTATCCGAATACGCTCACGACAAGGTCAGACGGATAATCAAGCCGATACTCGAAGTGCTGGCCGGCATCCCGACCGTCGTCTACGGCTACTTCGCTCTGACCTTCGTGACGCCGCAGCTCCAGCGCATCTTCCCGGACATGCTGGTCTTCAACGCCCTCAGCGCGGGGTTGGTCATGGGCATCATGATCCTCCCCATGGTCTCCTCGCTCAGCGAGGACGCCATGCTCGCGGTGCCGAACTCTCTACGACAGGCGGCATACGCCCTCGGAGCAACCCGCTTCGAGGTGTCGACCAAGATCGTCATTCCCGCGGCTCTCTCAGGCATCATGGCAGCCTTCATCATCGGCCTTTCCCGCGCGATCGGCGAGACGATGCTCGTCACCATCGCCGCCGGCGCGACGCCAAAGCTGACTATCAACCCGCTCGAAAGCATCCAGACCATGACGGCCTACATCGTGCAACTGAGCCTGGGTGAGACTCCGCACGGGTCGCTTGAGTTCAACACAATCTTCGCCGTTGGTCTCTTGCTCTTCCTCATCACGCTCGTCATGAACGTCATGGGCTATGCAATCGTTCGGAAATGGGGGCTTAAGTACGAATGATTCCCAGGACCGAGCGGTTCCATCCGAATCTTGAAGCCCGGAAGGCCAAGGGCGCGATTGCCTATGTTGTCCTGGTCGGCGCGGTGGCGGTCGGTATACTGGGGCTCGTCGTGTTGCTCGTACAGGTCTTCCTGCAGGGCGTCGACTGGCTCCGTCCTGAGCTGATCTTCAACTTCCCTTCACGCTTCCCTGAGCAGGCGGGCCTCAAGGCCGCCCTGTTTGGCACCCTGTGGCTCATGGGCATGACCGCCCTGTTCTGCGTTCCTGTCGGTATCGGGGCCGCCATATACCTGGAAGAGTACGCCCCGGAGAATCGCCTGACCCAGTTCATCGAGATAAACATCGCAAACCTGGCGGGCGTCCCCTCCATCGTCTACGGTCTGCTTGGGCTCGCTCTCTTCGTTCACGGGTACACGTTCGAGTACGGCAGCACGAAGATCGAATTCAACCTCGGTCGCAGCGTCATGGCCGGCGCCCTTACGATGTCGCTGCTCGTCCTGCCCATCGTCATCCTTGCTTCACGCGAGGCGATCAAGGCAGTGCCCGATACCTATCGTCAGGCCTCGTTCGCCCTCGGAGCGACCAAGTGGGAGACCATCCGCGGCGTGGTGCTCCCCTCCGCATTACCCGGTATGCTCACGGGCATCATCCTGGCGATGTCCCGCGCGGTTGGTGAGACGGCCCCTGTCATTGCCATCAGCGCACTGGTCTACCTGACCTTCATCCCACAAGGTCCCCTTGATAGATTTACCGTTCTCCCAATACAGATTTACAACTGGGTCTCCCGTCCTCAGGCGGACTTTCAGGGCCTCGCAGCGGGTGGTATAGTGGTTCTACTGATAGTGCTGCTCTCCATGAACGCCGTCGCCGTCTACTTGCGGAACAAGTTCCAGAATCGGTCGATCGAGTGACAACCTCTTCCACATCTGGCGATACATCATGCAGAAACAGACTGCGAAACAGCCGGAAACCATCGTCCCATCTCAATTGATCGTCAAACTGCCGGACACCCCTGACGAGACCCGGACCGACGTCGTCCTCGAAGTGCAGTCGCTTGAGGTCTACTACGGTGCCTTCAGGGCGGTGAAGGACGTGGACATGCCCATCCGGTCGAACAGGGTCACGGCGTTCATCGGACCGTCCGGATGTGGCAAGAGCACCGTGCTCCGCTGCTTCAACCGTATGAACGACCTCATCCGCGGCGCACGCGTCGGCGGCACGATCCTCTTCCGGGATGAGGACCTGTACGGTGCGGACATCGACCCTACCGAGATGCGTTCCCGCATAGGCATGGTCTTCCAGAAGCCAAATCCCTTCCCAAAGTCCATCTACGAGAACGTCGCGTTCGGCCTTCGCGTCAACGGCTACACCGGCAACTACCCCGACGCGGTCGAGCGCTCTCTCCGTCGCGCTGCCCTGTGGGACGAGGTGAAGGATCGGCTGAAGGAAAACGCGCTGGAGCTTTCGGGCGGACAGCAGCAGCGTCTCTGCATCGCGCGCGCCCTTGCGCCCGAGCCAGAGGTGCTCCTCATGGACGAGCCCGCCTCGGCCCTCGACCCGATCTCCACTCAGGCCATCGAGGACCTCATCAAGGAGCTCGTCAACGACGTGTCCATCGTCATCGTCACCCACAACATGCAGCAGGCCGCCCGCGTCTCCGACGAAACGGCTTTCTTCATGGTCGACCCGGAAGACCGCGCCGGATACATGGTCGAGTTCGGCAAGACCACAAACATCTTCACAAACCCCGATGACGAGAGGACAGAGGCGTACATTACGGGCCGGTTCAGCTAAGGGAGTCACACCCAATGCCACGAAACGAGTTCGGACGCGATCTTCGCTTCCTCCAGGAAGAGCTGCTGGCCGTGGGCAGCATGGTCGAGAAGGCCATAGCCAATGCGGTCGACGGCCTCAAGCGGCGTGACTTGGACCTGTGTCGCCAGGTGGTCCAGGATGACTCCATAATCGACGCCCGGCGGTACGACATCGAGGAACGCTGCGTCAACCTCATTGCGAAACAGCAGCCAATGGCCACCGACCTTCGCACGATCATCGCCATCCTGCAGATCGTCGGCGAGCTTGAGCGGATGGGCGACTACGCCAGCGGCATCGCCAAGATCAGTCTCGCGATGGGAAACGAACCTCCCCTCAAGCCCCTGATCGACATCCCGCGCATGGCCGACAAGGCCTCGCAGATGCTGCGAAGGAGCCTCGACTCTCTCGTGAACAGGGACATCGTCGCCGCGGCGGGTGTACGGGCAGATGACGACGATGTGGACGCCCTCTACGACCAGATTTACCGTGAACTGCTCACCTTCATGCTTGAAGACCCTCGAACGATCACGCGCGCCACGTATCTGCTCTGGGTAGCCCACGACCTCGAACGAATCGCCGACCGAGCGACCAACATCGCCAAGCGTGTCATCTATCTCGTCACGGGCCAGCATGTGGAGACCAAGAATCTCGCATCGGCGGGCCTGTAGCGTCCATGGACGGCTCGCTGACTCGTCGCGCCGTAGCAGAGTGCCTGGGCACCTTCGGTCTAGTCTTCATCGCGGCGGGTGCCGCCATGGTCGACGAAATCTCCGGCGGGGGCCTCGGCATCATCGGCAATGCCCTCGCGTCGGGCCTTGTAGTCACCGCCATGATCTACGCGACCGGCCACATTTCCGGGGCTCATATCAACCCCGCCGTCACCCTTGGGTTTGCCCTCGTTCGTCGCATCTCGCTCCTTGACGCCGGCGCCTACTGGGTTGCCCAGATGGTCGGAGCAATAGCTGCCGCCGCCCTCCTTCGTCTGCTCCTGGGCAAGGTCGGCATCATGGGTGGACACGCCATCACCATCGAACCGGTAAAGGCCGTCGGCGTCGAAATCGTTCTCACCTTCCTCCTCATGTTCGTCATCATGGCCATCGCCACCGACAAACGGGCGGTAGGACGCGCCGCCGCCCTAGCCATCGGCGCGACCGTCACATTCGACATCATGGTGGGAGGCCCACTCACCGGTGGCTCGATGAACCCCGCGCGGACCACCGGCCCAGCCCTGCTGGCTGCCAACTGGCAGGACCTGTGGGTCTTCTGGGTCGGCCCGCCCATCGGCGCGGCAATCGCCGCGTTCCTCTACACGTGGCTGAACGACGCGAAAGACGGCGAGGATACCACCGACAATGAGTCGTAAAGGCCGGGGAAAAAGATTCCTGTTCGTCTGCGTCCACAACTCCGGTCGGAGCCAGATGGCCGAGGCCTTCACCCGCCACCTGTCGAACGGCGCCGTCGAGGCAGAGTCTGCGGGTACGCAGCCCTCAACGGGCGTCAACCCCATCGTCGTCGAAGCCATGGCCGAGGTCGGCATCGACCTCGCAGGCCACTATCCCAAGGTGATCTCCCAGGAAATGGTCAACCGCGCCGACTCCGTATTCACCATGGGCTGCTCCATAGACGAAAGCTGCCCCGCGACGTTCGTACCGTCCGAGGACTGGGGCCTGGAAGACCCGGCGGGCAATGACATCGAACACGTCCGCCGCATCCGCGACCAAATCAAGGCAAAAGTGCGTGAACTGCTTAGGGACTGTGGGAACGGAGATCCCTAGCTGCACCCGTCATACCGGCGAAGGCCGGTATCCAGAGGGGTTAGGGTCTGGGTGGTACGCTCCGTACGGCTCGCGGCCCTAATACGCCCCTACTTGCCCCCAAACACCCCCAGCCTCGTCGCCTCCCGAATCGCCGCCTCCACGTCCACCACGAGCGGCCCGTCCTCCCTCAGTGTGATCCCAGCGGACTGCTCAGCCCCAACGCTCAATGCCCGCTCTCCATCGAGGGCGATGGTGCATGGCCGGAGTCCTATGTCCACCCCTTCCCCGACACCCATAACCTTCCATCCGGCTACGGGCACCGTCGTCACCATTCCCGGAGCGATGGGCGCATCCACCGTCTCGCCGCCCTGACCGATGGTCACGTGAACTGCCGACCGTTCGCTGCCGTCCGACGGACTGAGACGCGCTCCTATGG
>JAPOPA010000334.1 GCA_026713145.1 Chloroflexota bacterium | reverse complement strand
GCTCGTCTTGAGGTAGCCCTTGTTCTCGTTCAGCCAGTCGCGGCTTGGGCCACGGACGGACTTGCTTGTGATGATCTCGACCATGTCGCCAATTTTGAGGTGGTACTGGAGCGGGACGAGCTTGCCGTTCACCTTCGCGCCGATGCACCGGTGCCCGACATCGGTGTGTATCCGGTAGGCGAAGTCGACCGGAGTCGCTCCCGCCGGCAATTCCTTGAGTTCGCCTTTCGGGGTGTAGACGAATACCTGGCTCTGGAATATGTCAGTCTTGAAGCCCTCGACGAAATCCTCAGCCCCGGCCACCTCCCGCTGCCACTCGAGGATCTGGCGCAGCCAGGTCATCTTTTCCTCGAATGACTGGTCGTCGGCGCTGCCCTCTTTGTACAGCCAGTGGGCGGCGACCCCGTACTCGGCGAGCCGGTGCATCTCCGCCGTTCGGATCTGAATCTCCACCGGCGATGCGTCCTCGCACAGCACGGCCGTGTGGAGAGACTGGTACATGTTGTCCTTGGGGCTGGCGATGTAGTCGTCGAACTCGCCCTGCAGCGGCCTCCACATCGTGTGTACGACGCCGAGCGCACCGTAGCAGTCGGCTACCGATTCCACGATGACTCGCAGCGCAAAGAGGTCGTTGATGTCGTTGACCGTGCGGTTCAGCGAATCGTACTGCTCCGTCTTGCGGTGGATGCTGTAGATGTGCTTGGGTCGCCCGTACACGTTGGCCCGTATTCCGTTGGCCTGCAGCTCGTTGTCGAGCATACCGACCACGCGGTCAATGTACTTCTCTCGCTCTTCGCGCTTGGAGGCGAGCATCTTCGATATCGTGCGGTACTCTTCCGGGTGGATGTGCTGGAATGCGAGGTCTTCCAAGAGCCATTTCAACTCCCACATCCCCAACCGGTGAGCGAGAGGAGCGTATATGTCGAGGGTCTCCTGCGCGATGGCCACTTTCCGATTCTCGGGCATGAAGTCGAGCGTCCGCATATTGTGCAGCCGGTCGGCCAGCTTGATGATGACGACGCGCACGTCCTCAGCCATCGTCATCAGCATCTTGCGGATACTGGCGGCTCGAGCGGCCTCGTTGGTGTTCTGGACGGGACGAATTTCGTCCTCGCCCCAGGTGTTCATGAGTTCGTTCTGCGTGAGCTTGGTCACGCCGTCGACGAGCGTGGCGACCTCTGTGCCGAAGAGTTCGGCAAGCTCCTCGTAGGTGACTGGGGTGTCCTCGACCACGTCGTGCAGCAGCGCTGCGCGCAGGGCGTTGTAGTCGAAGTGGAGATCAGCCAGGTAGAGGGCCGTGCTCAGGGGGTGCTCAATGAACGGCTCGCCGGACTTGCGGAACTGACCGGCGTGGGCCTCTTCGGCGAACCTGTAGGCCTCCTGGACGTCGGCGACCTTGTCGGGCGGAAGATACTCTCCTGCCTTGTCGAGCAGGAGATCGACGAGACCCGAACTTCGCACGTCCTGAACGGTCATGCAGTGAGTATACCATGAGGCGATTTGAGACCCATAATCATGTCGATGCCGTAAGGGATGGAAAACGTTGACTACCGCCCCAGCGCACTCGTACCCTGTAGCATCGACGTCATGACCTCCTTTCAGGCCCCAAGGGGCACGACAGACATTCTCCCCGACGATCAGCGCGACCGTCTCGCTGTGCAGCGCGTTTGCGCGAATCTTGCAGAGAAGTTCGGGTACGCGCCGATTTTGACGCCCACCTTCGAGGACTCCGACCTGTTCCTGCGGACGACGGGCGAGTCGACCGACATCGTGCAGAAGGAGACCTATACCTTCGATGACAGGGGAGGGCACTCGCTCACCCTCCGTCCGGAGGGCACGCCCGGCGTCTGCCGCGCGTATCTCGAAAGGGGTCTGCACAATACGCCTCAGCCGGTGCGGTTGTACTACATCATGCCAATGTACCGGTTCGAGCGGCCGCAGGCGGGCAGGTTCCGCGAGTTCTGGCAGTTCGGGGTAGAGGCGCTGGGAGACTCAGACCCCGCCATAGACGCCGAGGTCATCGAGCTTGCGTGGCGAGTGCTGGAATCGTTCGGAATGACGGACGTAACGTTGCTCGTCAACAGCATCGGCGACGCGGAGTCGAGGCCGGCGTATTTGGACGCCCTGCGCGACTACTTCGCCCCGCACGCGGACAGCCTGTCGCCCGACGACCAGAGGCGGCTGAGGGAAAACACCCTGCGAGTCCTCGACTCCAAGGACGAGGAAGTGCAGCCGTTGCTGCCTGACGCGCCCAAGAGCATCGACTATCTCTCAGACGAGTCCAAGGAACACTGGAACAGCCTCCTGCAGAGCCTCGACGCGCTCGGCATACGCTATGAGATCGACCACACGCTCGTACGCGGCCTTGACTACTACACGCGCACCGTCTTCGAGTTCGTGCCCCCGGACGCCCGCCGACAGAGCACCATCCTGGCAGGAGGGCGCTATGATGGCCTCATCGAGGAGTTGGGCGGCCAGCCCACTCCCGGCATCGGATTCGCCATGGGAATCGAGCGCGTGGTCGCCGAAGCCAAGAAGCGCGGGACGCTAACTTCGCCGGACCGCCGGACGACGGTACTCGTCGCTCACATTGGTGACGCGGCAAAAGCGTCTGGGCTTCGGCTGGCGTCGGAGTTGCGACGCGCCGGAATCGCTGCCGTGCTCGGCCCACCGAGAGGCCTGCGGAGCCAGCTCCGGTACGCAACGTCGATAGACGCCACCCACGCCGTCATCATCGGCGACGACGAGATCGCCAATGACACCGTCGTCCTGCGTGACCTGTCGCAGGGAGAGCAGTCGGAGATGTCGCGGGGGAGCCTGCTGGAGTTGCTGGGCTAGTTTTGGGGCCTCGTGCCTGGGAGATCGGTACTGGTGGACGGGTCCCGTTATTCCCACCTTCAGAGACTTTTGCCTAACCCCAACATCTGTCAGTCCGAATACGGCGCGGCGAAGTGAGGAATCCGAAACCCCTGTATTCCAAGCGGAGTCTCGTAGCTGGTACGGCCCCGATGACGACGGCACAACACTCTAGATTCCTCGCTACGCTCGGAATGACAGGCTGTCTACGAAGTTACGGAAGTGTCCGTCATTGGTGGCTGAAAAGAAACGCGACCCCGCCTAGAACACCGACTCCGGCCAGTCGGTCATCTGCACGGTCACAACCTCGCCCGCTTCTTTGATCGGATCGTCTTCGGGGCAGATGGCCAGCCCGTTGGCGCGGGACATCGAGGTGAGGACGTTCGAGCTCTGCTCACCCGTCAGCCGCGCGTAGTACGTCCCGTTCCGCTTCGTGACGATGGCCCTGGCGTAGACTCGCCGGGCATCGTGGTTGTGGATCGGCTCTTCCAGCACGGCCTGCACTGTCGGGCGCTCGAAATCGCTGCGTCCCATCATCTTGTACAGGGCCGGTCTGCCCAGCTGCTCGAACGCTACGAGCGAACTGACAGGGTTCCCCGGAAGGCCGAGCAACGGCACCTGCCTGCCTCCGTCTTCCGACAGCATCCCGAAGGCCAGCGGCTTGGCGGGACGCATACGTACCGACCACAGTTCGATCCTGCCGTGTTGCGCCAGCACGTCCTTGACCAAATCGTAGTCTCCCTTCGAGACGCCGGCGGTGGTGATGACGACGTCGGCCTCCGCCATGCCTTCCTGCAGAGCGCTTGAGATCGACTCGACCGTGTCGCGCGCGATGCCGAGCCGTTTGGGAATCCCGCCCGCCGCGCGCACTGCAGCAGCGACGCCGTAGCTGTTGGAGTTGTATATCTTTCCGGGCCGGTAGGGCTCGGACGGCTCGATGAGCTCGTTTCCCGTCGCCAGGATCGCCGCGACCGGTCGCCTGGTGACCTTCACCGTTCCGAAGCCCAGCGATGCAAGAACGCCGATCTCTGAGGCTCGCAACTTGGACCCGGCCTCGATAACCGTCTGCCCAGCGGCGATGTCTCCACCAGCAGGTCGGACATTGCCACCCGGAGGCACGGGAATCCGCACGGAAATCTCACCCGGCGTTCGTCCTCCCATTCCGCGCTCGCCCTCGTCCGTGTCCTCGAACGGCACAACTGCGTCGGCCCCGTCGGGCAATGGCGCTCCCGTCATGATCCGAATGGTGGCGCCCTGCTTCACGGTTTGCGAGGGCAGATCCCCCGCAGCTATGGAGCCGATGACGTTCAGCGTCACCGGCGCGTCAGGGTGGGCTTCAGCGATATCAGGCGCTTGGAGCGCGTACCCGTCCATCGCCGAGTTGTCCCACGGGGGCACGTCGAACTTGCCGACGATGTCTTCGGTCACGACTTGACCGAGCGCGTCGGATATCGCCCGCTCTTCGGTATCGAGCTTAAAGAAGAAGCCGAGGATGCGCTCCCGGGCGTCCTCGACCGAGATCATGTCGGCGTGGCGATGCCCGTGCAGGTGTTCTCGATGCTTATGCACCCGTCAGTCTCCTTGCAGGAGGTCGTCACTCGCCCCGCAGCGTCGCGTCGAACTCGCGCTGGAGCTGTCTCATGATGTCGCCCCGCGCCTTGTCCACCAGATCACCGGTCAACGTCGACCTGTCGGACTGGAAGGTCACGCGGAAGGCAATCGACCGCTTGCCCGGTGGGACTCCCTCTCCCGTATACAGGTCGAAGGGCGCGCTCTTCTTCACGAGGCGGTGGCGGTTGATGATCGTCTGAATTCGTGAGGCGGCCACGTCCGCATCCACGACAAGGGCGATGTCCTGTTCGGCCTCAGGGTACCGGCTGATGGGCTCATACTGGACGCTTACCCTGCCGGCAGCGGCGTACACGGCCTCCAGGTCGATCTCGAACAGGGTGACGCCGGTGTCGTCGATGTCGAATCGCGAGAGCACCTTGGGATGCACCTCTCCAATTGTGCCGACCGTCTTGTTCCCGCAGAACACGCTCGCGGTCTTGCCGGATAGAAGAATGGGATCGTCGTCCGGCTTGTACTCATCAGAGAGGCCGATCTGCGCGAAGGCCGATTCCATGACTCCCTTCGCGTCGAAGAAGTCCATGTCGCCCTCCGGCACGAGCCAAGACGCGCCGGAACGTGGGCCCGACAGCACGCCGACGAGCATCTCCTTCTCGTCGGGCAGGTCCCGCTCTTTCGCCTCCTCCTTGGGCAGGTAGACCGGACCGATCTCGAACAGCCGCAAACCCTCGCCACGCGACATTCGACGGTTGAATGCCAGCGTCTGGAGCACTCCTGAACGCAGGGTCGTCCGCATGTGCGTCAAGTCCGCGCTCATCGGGTTGGCCAGGCTCAGCGGCGCGTCCGGCTCTTCCGTCGGGACCTCGACCTTCTCCAGCGCCTCGACGCTTGTTGCCGAGTAGGAGATGGTCTCCTGCATTCCCGCCGCGACCAAAGCGTCGCGTATACGCTCCCTCACCTCGCGCTCGGCTCGCGGCTCGTGGTGGGGGATCTCGGTAGACATCAGCGTCGCGGGCACGTCGTCGTACCCGACGATTCGCGCGACCTCTTCGATCAGGTCCTCAGCGATGGTGATGTCCGCCCGCCAGTACGGGCACTTCACCTGAAGCGAGTCCCCGTCTCTCGTAGTCTCGAATCCGAGCGAGGTCAGCACTCGGTCAATGGTGTCGGTGGATATCTCCGCGCCGAGCACGCGACGGAAGTGCTCCGGGCCAATCGTGAGGGTCGGCGGCGTCTTGACGACGGGGAAGACATCGACGATCCCCTTCGCAGCTTCGCCGCCGGCCAGTTCGTGCATCAGGGCCGTCGCCCGTCTCAATGCCCGGGGCACGAGGTCCTGCCGGATGCCGCGCTCGAAGCGGTAGGAAGCCTCCGTTCTCATGCCGAGCCCGGTGGCAGTGTTCCGCGTGTTGGTCGCATCGAAGTTCGCAGACTCGATAAGGACGTTGGTCGTCGTGGCGCCGACCTCCGTGTTCTGCCCGCCCATTACGCCTGCCAGCGCAATCGCGTCTTGCGAGTCGGCGATGGTGAGCATCGGTGGCTCCAATTTGCGATCCTCTTCGTCGAGGGTCGTGAACCGTTCGCCCGACCGCGCGGCCCGTATGATGACCGTCGCGTCCCCGATGGTGTCGTAGTCGAAGGCGTGAAGGGGCTGTCCGTATTCCAGCATGACGAAATTCGTCACGTCGACGATGTTGTTGATCGGCCTCATCCCCACGGCGGCGAGAGCGTCCTTGAGCCAGTCCGGCGATGGGCCGACCTTCACGCCTCGAATCAGGCTGGCGGCGTAGCGCGAGCATAGATCGGGGTCGGCGATCTCAACCGTGACGTCACGCTCGACGGGGTCGCCCGTCTCCGGGTACGTCGCGTCGGGCTCGGTGACTGTCGCTCCCGTGAGGGCGGCCACCTCGTGCGCCACGCCCAAGATTGAGAGACAGTCGGGGCGGTTCGGCGTCACGTCGGCGTCCAGGACAGCGTCACCGAGGTAGTCCACGAGGGGCGTTCCGACGGGCGCGTCCTCCGGGAGCACCATGATGCCGTCGTGGTCGTCGCCAAGGCCCAGCTCGACCTCCGAGCAGACCATGCCCGCCGACTCGACGCCGCGGATCTTCGACTTCTTGAGCGCCTGAGTCTTCCCAGTCTTCGTGCTGTAGAGCATCGCTCCGGCGAATGCGAAGGCGATCTTCTGTCCGGCAGCGAGGTTCGGCCCGCCGCACACGACCTGCACCGTCTCGCCGCCCAGATCGACCGTCGGTACCGTCAGTCGGTCGGCGTTCGGGTGCTGGTCTACGGCAGTCACGTGGCCGACGAAGACCTTGTCGCGTCCCCAGTCGGCGCCGACCTCCCGCACCTCATCGATCTCCAGTCCGGCCATGGTCAGCTTATGCGCCAGCTCCTGCGCCGGCATGTCGACCGGCACATAGCGCTTCAGCCAGGATATGGGTACTTTCATAAGGTTATTCGCCTGTTAGTCTTGCGTCGTTTCAATATCATCGGTGCCGAACTTATGACCACAGAATCGGCAGATTCTAGCCTCGGCCTTAACTGTCTCTGCACACATCGGGCACGCCTTTAGTTCTTTCGGCATCCCTGTCGACTCATCAGGGTCAACAACGTCATGAGAAGGTCGGTATTCATAGACGACCGAGAGGGTGCCAGGTGGCTTTACGATTAGCATATAAATGAACACCACTATCCCGATAAGGAGCAAGCACAACAGCAACGCTACAATGAAAGCTCCGCATCCGTATTGTCCGGGTTGGTAGCTTTGGGATATAGGGAAATGTCCCCGTTCTGCCATTATTGGAGCATCAGCCTGAAAGCGTTGGGCAGCCTCTTGGGGATTGCCTCTATAGTGTTTTACAAACGTTTCAAATGTTTGTTGCCGTTGCATAGATGTTCTGCTCAACCACGCTACAGCGCTTGGGCGCGGCAATATTATCTAATCGGGATCAGTCAAAGTTGACTCAGGAACCGGATGTCGTTCGAATAGAACAGGCGGATGTCGTCGATGCCATACTTGAGCATCGCTATGCGCTCGACGCCCATTCCGAACGCAAACCCGGTGTAGACGGACGGGTCGTAGCCGACGCCCTTCAGCACGCTCGGATGCACCATCCCCGCTCCTAGTATCTCGATCCAGTCCTCGTCGCGGTTGATGGGGCGCTTGCCGGTCTTGGGGTCCTTGAAGTTCGAGATCGACATATCGACCCCCGGCTCGACGAACGGGAAGAAGTCGCACCGGAAGCGAATCTGCCGGTCCTCGCCGAAGGTGCGCCGCGCGAACTCGTACAGCGTCCCCTTGAGGTCGGCGAAGGTGATTCCCTTGTCCACGGCGAGGCCCTCGACCTGGTGGAAGTGCCACTCGTGGGTCGCGTCCGTGGCCTCATACCGGTAGCACTTGCCCGGCACGACGACGCGCACGGGAGGGCTGGTGTTCTCCATGATCCGCGCCTGCATCGGCGAGGTGTGCGTGCGGAGGAGCATCGGTCGGTTGCCGTGCTCGTCCTCCCGGTCGATCCACAGGGTGTCCCACATGTCGCGGGCCGGATGGTCCTTCGGAATATTGAGCAGGTCGAAGTTGTAGCGGTCGAGCTCGATCTCCGGCCCCTCTTCGACCTGGAAGCCCATCGAGGAAAAGACGCTCGTGATCTCCCTTAGCATTCGCGTCGTGGGGTGCAGACGTCCTTGCGGGACGGGCCATCCGGGAAGCGTAACGTCGATGCTCTCTCGCTCGACGACGGCGGCCAGATGGGCAGTCTTCAACTCCTGCTCGCGCTCTGCGAGGTGCCCTTCGAGGACGGTCTTGGCCTCATTTGCCGCTGCGCCCAGTCGAGGACGCTCCTCCTTAGGGACGGAGCCGAGACTGCGGAGTATCTGCGTCAGCGCCCCGTTCCGGCCCAGGGTGGACACACGCCACTCTTCGAGGCCGTCCAGATCGGAAACGGCCTTCAGCTGCTCCAGGGCCTCGTCGGTAGTCCGTTCGACCACATCGGTCTGTGGCTGCATGGCAGGGGAGTGCGTCCGTAGGGGAGAGTGCGGTTCAGAGCATTATAGGTATTGCCGCGAAGGGCGGTCAACAAAAGCGGGGTGGTCGATGCATGGCGTACGAGGGGCTCACGGTCCCGGTAGCTCGGAGGACAGAGATCGTCTCTTGCAGAGATTGAGGACACGGATTTCGATTACTATCGGCCCGCCACCATTCATCGTAGACAGAAACGGATTCGAACCGTGGCCGGGGCGTCTGTGAACCTTGGTGTAGCAATCTTGACTGGCAGTTCCATCACCGTCCGGGCTGCGCGAGGGCGCCAATTCGCATACTGCCCCACGGGTTTCTTGTGCTCGTGGTCGGGCATTCTGCCCGGTTCAGTCACGTACGGGACTCGTCCCGCCTATCGCATAGGCCAGTTCGTTTTAGCAGTTGCTCGTGTGCAGCCGCCGTCTTCTGACATGAAGACGGCGGCCGGCAAGTCCTAGTTTCTGTCTATTGCCACAGATCGGGATCGGGTCGCTTCATCATTCCGACGCCCAGATAACCCCACCAGATGACCAGCAGCACGTAGAAGCTCCGGGCCAGGGAGATGAAGGTGTCGCGGCCGTCGTTGTTCAGTATGGCTATCATGAAGAAGACCATCACGGCCAGACTGACAAGGGCAGCCAAGAGGGAGACTATCTGGTTGAAGTCGTCTCTCGTTGATAGGCCCAACGCGAAGATGGACCCGCCAAGTCCAATCATAATCCCACCGGCGTAGACGAGAGCGGAGCCGGAGTAATAGACGGGAACGCTTCCCGCGATCTGTTCACCGGTTTGGGCATCGGCCAGAATGAAGTCCGTCGCGCTGGATAGAATCCAACCTATCAGTCCAACCAACAGCATGAAGAAGCCCATTTGGACCAACGCCTTGCCGTTGCCCTGCAAGGTTACGTTTCGCATCACCGCGTAGAGGCCAGAGAGGATCAGGGCGAGGCCAAGGATTATGCCGATGTTGGTTATATTGGCCAGCGCTGCGTTGCTACTCTTGGCCATGATGGAGCCAACAGCGTCCGACACTTCGGCGCTGTCTATCAGTAGTCCACCCGGCTCTAAGAGAAAGAAGACGAAGGCGATTATCGGGCCGAAAATGAGGGACAGGCCTGCTAATCGGTTCACGGCTATTGTGCCCATGATTGAACCTCCCTTATGTGGATGTAATGAGGAGGATCCATGGGGTTCGATCCCCCCAGCCCACATTCTGACGCCAGAGTTGTGGGATTGCAACTGGAGAGTGACCTGCTCCAGTAGTTGCCTCACTTGACACTTTGGTCTCGTGGGGCGTGCGTGCCCCAAACCGTGTCCATAACGCATCCTGTCGGTTCAGGAGTACAGAGGCTAGGGAACATGGGAGAGGCGCGAGATACCTTATGACGCCAAGTAGAAGACTCCGTCAGGAATAGTCCATCCGCTATTGTAGGAAGTCTGAACTACTCCAGACTTGCGTCAGGTCAACTTGATAGTACACCCCACATTTCCCACATCAACCCTGCATGGCGTGCCGCAATCAGCAACATGGGCGACCGTTGTAGCCGAATAGCGGAGCATAGCAGTTATCATGAGTGCTATGCTGGCCATGATCGACAGCGTTAGCTCTTGATTACGTACTTACTCTGGAGGCACCCCATGGGTGAAAGCACCAGCCCCCCCGCCAAGCTCCATTTCGACCGACGTGTACGGTTGGAGTTTCGTGGCCAACCGAGCGCGTTTGTCCCTGTTCATCCTGGCCTACAACCTTGGGAACTTCCTTCGCCGGTTATGTCTGCCCAAGGCGGTCAGGCACTGGTCGCTGCGGAGCGTGCAGGT
>JAPOPA010000333.1 GCA_026713145.1 Chloroflexota bacterium | reverse complement strand
GTCGACCCTGAGGGCAACCAAATGCCCTACATCGACGAGCAGATCCTGATCCAAACCGAGGATCGTACAGTTGCCGCGTTCAGGGGAATGAACGGCGAGAACGACTACTATGGTGGTTCGATGATCCTCAGCGAACTGCCCCTGTACATGGCGAACATGGAGAAGGGTGACTACAGCGTCTACATCTTCCGATCGCCAGCCGGGACGGACTCTTCCACCATCATCAACCAGGAGTACACTGAGGACCCCGAGATTGGTGCGCTGCTAAGGACGCAAGACTTCCGTAAGGCGCTCTCGATTGGAGTAGATCGAGATAAACTGAACGAGGTAGTCGCAAGCGGGATCGGTGTGCCGCAGCAGTGGGTACCCCACCCGATAACCGCTTACTTCCCAGGGCAGGAATACGCGGATCTCGACACAGATTACGATCCCGACGCCGCGAAGGCTCTTCTCGCGGAAATGGGGTACACCGATGCCAACGGGGACGGGTTCCTCGACCGCAAGGACGGGACCGGCCCGCTGGAGATGATCTTCTCAACGAGCAACTCACTAACCTACCCTCACGCAGAAGTACTAGCGGACTACTGGCAGAGGCTGGGCATCAAGATGAGGACGGCTACCGATAGCACAGGCGGCAAAATCAACACTCCTGAACCCACACTTTATTTCGACCAGCACTATTCCCTGTATTCCATGAACCAATGGACGGTGGTTTGGACACGGTCGTTTGCTGGACCGAGCAGCCCGATGGGAGCAGGTATGGGGAACTACTGGGCATCGTTTGGGGAGAGCGGAATGTCGCCCTCCGGTCCAGACCCGATGTATATGGACTCCTACGGCAACATGGCGCCGGTCGGAACGTACCCCGCCGACATCAGTGGCAACGTTAAGCGCCAGCAGGACATCTGGCGAACGGGCATCCAAACGGGAGATGTGCTCAACCCGGCCCGCGTCGAGTTGGGCAAGGAGTACTGGCGGATCGTGGCCGAAGAGAAGTACAACATCGGTCAACTTGCATTCATGGGAATCTTCCGGGGCATGACGATGAAGCGCAACAACCTGCGCAACGTGCCGAAGAACCACGTCGCCCTGGAGGCGAAGGGAATCCTGGGTGCGTACTACTTCGAGGACGGCTTGGACAACTTCAATAATCCGGGCAACAGGTCGCAGAAGTACAAGAGCGTCCACTTCCTCGACCCCGAGTACTGGACACAGTAGACCGAGAATCCGAAACATACCATCCGTTCACCCTTCGACAGGCTCAGGGTGAACGGATGGACAAAGGCAAAAAGCAAGAGGCCCGGGGCGGATGCCCTGGGCCTCTTTGG
Organism: Chloroflexota bacterium; assembly: GCA_026713145.1. Lineage (GTDB taxonomy): Bacteria > Chloroflexota > Dehalococcoidia > Lucifugimonadales > VXLM01 > VXLM01. The sequence goes on along the minus strand of JAPOPA010000333.1, from coordinate 53,597 downwards.
TTTCCTGTGTTCCGCCACAAGTTAGGCGGGAGTTTGGATATCTTATCTAACGCTTGGAGAACTGCTCTTTCTTGCGGGCGCGCTGGAGGCCGTACTTCTTGCGTTCCTTCTCGCGGGCATCACGGGTCAGGAAGCCGCCTCGCTTCAGGGTCGCGCGGAGAGAGGGGTCCATCTCCAGCAGGGCCCGGGAGATGCCGTGCTTGAGGGCACCGGACTGGCTTACGACACCACCTCCCGAAACCTTTGCCACGACTCTTACCTGTCCCAATGTGTCCGTGGCCTCAAGGGGCGAGTTGATGATGTCCTGCCAAGATTTCCATCCATACGTCTCTTCCATAGGTTTGCCGTTCACAACGATCGGTCCGCGCTCCACGTAGAGCCGGACGCGCGCGACGGAACTCTTTCGACGCCCCGTCCCGTAATAGTACTGCTGCGATACCACCTGTGTTTTCCTCCTGTGAGGGGCCCTCTAATCTCTCTCAGTCGTAGGACGAGAGACCAATAGCACCTACTTGCTTGCGTTGATCTGTGCTTCGTGGGGATGATCCGGGCCGCCGTATACCTTGAGGCGGCGGATCATCTGCTTTCCGAGTCTGCTCTTGGGGAGCATCCCCTTGACGGCACGAGTAATGGCTTCTCCGGGTCTCTTATCCAACAGAGTTGCCAGGTTCTGTTCCTTGAGGCCGCCGTGGTATCCGCTATAGCGGTAGTACATCTTCTGTTCGAGCTTCTTGCCGGTGACCACGACCTTCTCCGCGTTTACGACGACCACGAAGTCGCCGCTGTGGAGGTAGGGCACGTATGCCGGCTTATGCTTGCCCATCAGCATTGTGGATATTTCCGAACTGACGCGACCGAGGGTCTTGCCCTCGGCATCGACTACGTGCCACTCGGGAGCTGCTTTCGGATTTGTTGCTGTTGCCATTTGTTATTTTCCTTCAGATAGCTTATCAGAGTCTTCGTATTGGACGCTAACGAGACACAACCCTTGGGGGGGCAGCGCGCGTGCTATGACTCCGGGAACGGGGCCCTTCAAGAGTCCGCGCAGATCCTCGCATGTTAGCTTTCTCAGTCCTACGTCCACCAGCGCTCCCGCCATTCGTCGCACCTGATGCGGGAGGAACGCGTTTCCGGTCACCTCTATTCGGACGGTCTGGCCATCTTCCTCTATGCCGATGGCGAGTATTTCGCGGATGGTACTTGCGTCCGGCCGTTCGAGGGGTCCTGAGAACCGGGAAAAGTCGTGCACCCCCTTGAGCTTTGCGGCCGCCTCGACCATCCGACCAACATCGAGGGATCGTCCCAGATAGAAGGTCGTCCGTCTGCGGTTCGGTGACCGCGTTGAGCCACAGTCGATGGTGTAGACGTACGTCCTTGCGGTGGCGCACCGTCGTGGGTCGAAGGTGTCGGCGACTCGATGAGCCTCCTTCACGGCAATATCTTCCGGCAGGTGGCTGTTGAGCGCACGGACGACGACTTCGCCTGGGTGACCGGCTTCCGAATCGAAGGTGACCACCTGTCCCGTGGCATGGACGCCCGCATCGGTGCGTCCCGCGGCCTTGATTCGGACGGTCTCGCCGGTAAAGCGAACTATAGCTGTTTCGATTTCCTCCTGTACCGTTCGTGCGTTCCTTTGGAATTGGAACCCACTGTATTGCGTTCCGTCATATTCGACGATGAGTGCGTACCTCAACGTACTGCCTACGCACCAGTTAAGCCGTATTCGGCCCCTACTCCACCAGCTCCAGGCGAGCCATCGGGGATGCGTCGCCCTTGCGGGGTCCCATCTTGATGATGCGCGTGTAGCCGCCAGGGCGATCGTCGAACCGGGGCCCGATCTCGTCGAAGAGCTTGGCGACGACGTTTTCGTCGGTGAGGAATGAGGCCGCCAGACGCCTTTGGTGAAGCGTGCCTTTCTTGGCGCGCGTGATGACCTTCTCGGCGAGGCGTTTGGTCTCCTTGGCCTTCGGCTCGGTTGTCTGTATGGACTCGTGACGCAACAGATCGGTAACGAGTCCCCGCAGCATCAACATACGGTGGGCGGTGCCGCGACCGAGCTTGCGTCCTGCAACTTTGTGTCTCACGGTCGATTCTCCCTAGCTTTCCGTGTCGGCGGTTTCCGACTCTTCGGTTTCTTCCGCCTCTTCCTGTGCTTCCTGGATGTCGGGGTCGAGCTCCGGGGGGAGGAGGTCGAATGTGCGGAGCCGCTCGTAGAGCTCGCTGAGCGACTTCTCGCCGAAGTTTCTGATCTGCAAGAGCTCCGCCTTGTTCATCTCGAGGACCTGTCCGACCTTGTCGATGCTTGCTCGTTTGAGGCAGTTGAGGGTCCGCGAAGAAAGATCGAGCTTCTCCACGGGTGTGTTGTACTGCTCCGGCGTCAGCGTGAGCACGACCGGAGTAGTCAGTTGGCCGTCGGCGGAACCCTTTTGCGCATTAGCGAACAGGAAGAACTTCTCGACCAGCACGTTCCCCGCATCGCGGAGAGCTTCCAAGGGCGAGATTGATCCGTCCGTCCAAATCTCGATGAGGAGCCGTTCGAGATTGGTGCGCTGGCCGACGCGCGTGTCTTCGATGGTGTAGTTCACTTTCCGAACGGGGGTGAATATGGCGTCGACCGGCAGGACACCAATGGGTACACCGTCTCCCTCGGAGGCTTCGGAATATCCGATGCCCCGCTCAACGTTAAGTTCAATCGAAAGTCGGGCTTCGTCGGTATCGAGAGTGGCTATATGCCATTCGGGGTTAACGACTTCGAAATCGGACGATGCCATGATGTCACCAGCGGAGACTTCGCCCTGACCTGCCACTTCCAGGCGGAGCTTTCCAGGTCGGTCAACCTGCGAACGTAGACGGACACCCTTGATGTTCAACAGGATGTCCGACACTTGTTCCTTGACGTGATCAATAGTGGCGTACTCGTGGAGTACTCCCTCAATCTTGACAGACGTGACGGCGGCACCATTGAGTGAGCTGTAGAGGACTCGTCGGAGTGGGTTGCCGAGTGTCATGCCGTAGCCCTGAGGCAACGGTTCGATGACGAATTTGCCGTACCGCTCATCCTCGGTGTCGACCGTGATCAGCGGAACGGGTTCCGGCTCCGGCTCCTCAATCATGGTCTCCGGGGCGGCGAAGGTGTGGAAATCTATCATAAGTCGTAGTTACTCCTCTCGTTCGTCACCGAGCGTTTCATTTCGGCCCGACTGGCGTCCTGAGTCGGACTACCTGGAGTAGAACTCCACGATAAGTCTCACGTCAATGCCAGTGTCTATCTCCGTCGGCTCAGGCAGGGACAGCACCTCTCCCGTAAGCGTGCCGGGTTCGAGCTTGAGCCAAGTTGGGACCGGCCGCTTCGGAATGCCGTCCGTAAGAGCATCCACGAATCCGGGCGTGGTGTCGTCGGTCACCCTGCGCCAAGTTACTACGTCACCGGGTCGAACTCGAAACGACGGGATGCTGACCTTCCTTCCATTGACGTTGAAATGGCCATGGTTGACGATCTGTCTTGCCTGTGGTCGGGAGTCAGCGAACGACAGGCGATAGACGACATTGTCGAGCCGCCGTTCCAGCAGTTGGAGGAGCACGTCGCCCGTTACACCCTGGCTCTCGCGGGCATCGGCAAAGTACTTCTTGAACTGTCGCTCCAGTACGCCGTAGGTGAATCGCGCTTTCTGCTTTTCACGTAGTTGGAGCGCCCATTCGGTAGGCCGGCGTGGACGGCGTGTGCCCTGGTCTCCAGGCGGGCGACGGCGTCGCTCGACTCCGCACTTGGGGGAGTAGCAGCGGTCGCCTTTGAGGAAGAGCTTTTCGCCAATGCGTCGGCACTGGCGGCATACGGCTTCGGTGTTTCGTGCCATGTGTGTCTGTCCGTTTCTCCTTGCGTTTCCGTAGCGATTGGACGGTGGTCTAGACCGTCGTTGTTAAACGCGCCTGCGCTTGCGGGGCCTACATCCGTTGTGAGGGATTGGCGTTACATCGCGAATGCTGGTGACGAGGATACCCGCGGCGGTCAGGGCCCTAACGGCGGCCTCCCGTCCGGCTCCGGGACCTCGAATGAAAGCCTCAACCTGCCGGATACCGTGATCCATGCCCTTGCGGGCGACATCCTCTCCGGCCCGCTGGGCAGCGAATGCCGTGGACTTGCGGGAGCCGCGGAACGTCCCCAGCGACCCTGCGCTGCTCCAGGCGATCACGTTGCCCTGAGGATCCGTGAGCGTGATGATGGTGTTATTGTAGGTCGACTGGACGTAGGCCCGACCCACTGGGACAGACTTCCGTTCCCTTCTTCGTGTTCTCGGCGCTCTCGGCATGATAGTCCTCTCGAATCGTTGGGTCTGTTATTACTTCTTGCTGATCTGTCGCTTGCCGGCTACCGGCACCCGGCGCCCACGCTTAGAGCGCGCGTTTGTGTGGGTGCGCTGACCGCGCACGGGGAGTCCCCGCCGATGGCGGTTGCCTCGATACGTGCCGATGTCAATCAGCCGCCGAATGTTGCCCGTCACCTCGCGTCGAAGATCACCCTCGACCAGTTTTTCGCGGTCGACGATCTCGCGAATGCGTGTAAGCTCGGCCTCGGTCAGGTCGGAGACCCGGGGATTGCCCTCGACGCCGGCCTTGCTTGCAACATCCTTCGCCTGCCAGCGCCCGATTCCGTAAATGCGCGTAAGGGATATCTCGACGCGCTTATTGTCGGGAATGTTCACTCCGGATACGATTGCCATATTCGTCTCCTAGCCCTGCCGCTGCTTGTGGCGCAGGTTGCTGCATATGATCATGACTCTGCCACGCCGTCGGATGACCCGACAGTTGGCGCACCTCTTTTTGACCGATGTGGATACTTTCATATTTGCACTTCCTAATCCGCGCGTCACGACGACCAAACGCCCTGTCTTTAAAGCGACGGGCGCTGCTGCACCTGATGCAGCTAGTGGCGCCTTTCCGGGTTCAATTGGCGAAGCGGTAGGTGATCCGTCCCCTCCCCAAGTCGTAGGGTGAGAGTTCCACCAGCACGCGGTCACCCGGCAGGACGCGAATGTAGTTCATCTTGATCTTGCCGGACAGATACGCCATCACCTCGTGCCCATTCGCAAGCTCGACGCGGAACGTCGCATTGCGCAGCGACTCGGTGACGCGGCCCTCGACCGCTATCGCCTCTTTCTTCCCTCCACTCTGATTCTTCTTCGGCATGTCCCCTCTATGCTGTCAGGACTTCGGGTCCGTTTTCCGTTACCGCTACGGTATCCTCGAAATGGGCAGAGCGACTGCCGTCGGCGGTCACGACGGTCCATCCGTCGTCCAAGACTCTCGTATCCCATGTGCCCAAATTGAGCATCGGCTCGATGGCCACCGTCATTCCTACGCGGATCTGCGCGCCGCGACCCGGCGTCCCGTAGTTCGGTACGCTGGGGTCTTCGTGCAGCGCTCGTCCGATTCCGTGTCCGACGTACTGTCGAACGACGCCGTAGCCGCGGGCTTCGGCATAGGTCTGCACGGCAGCCCCGATATCGCCGACCCGGTTTCCGGCCTTTGTCTGCTCAACCGCTAAACGGAGTGACTCCTCTGTGGCGTCGATCAACTGCTGCGAGTCCTCGTCTATCCGTCCCACACCGACCGTGAAGGCCGTGTCGCTGTGGAACCCGTTAACGACGGCTCCGAGGTCTATGCTTATGATGTCCCCTTCCTCCAACCTCCGTCTCGACGGTATACCATGGACGATCTCTTCGTTGAACGAAGAGCAGATCGTAGCGGGGAAGCCGTATAGTCCCTTGAATGACGGGATGGCCCCAAGCGAGCGGATTTCCCGCTCGGCAATAGCGTCCAACTCCCGGGAAGTTACTCCCGGTCGGATCGCGTCCTTCAGGACCTCCTTCGTAAGGGACGCCACACGACCGGCCTCACGCATGTAGTCCAACTCTCGAGCGGACTTAATCGTGATGCCATTCGCTCGTGGCATTCCCACTGTCGCCGTCTGATTGATAGTTGCTCCTTCTTCAATCGTCTCCGTGAACCCTGCAACCTTTCTATGGTACCACAGGGCTTCACTGGATCCGTTCCTTCCGAGCCTTCCCTTTGGAGGCTCAGGACCCGCTTCCGATTTCTCCGATCAATACTCGTCCAACCTCGTCGATGGACTGCTCCCCGTCAACCTCTCTCAAAATGCCCGCTTCTCGGTAATAGTCAATCAGCGGGGCGGTCTCCGAAAAATACACTTCCAGGCGCTTGCCCACCGCCTCAGGACGGTCGTCTTCCCTCTCATACAATTCGCCACCGCAATCCTCACACGCTCCGTGCGCCGGGGGTGGATTCGAGACTCGATGAAAGGTCGCTCCGCAGCCCCGGCAGACGAGTCTTCCAGTGAGCCTGCGTACGAGCTCGTCATTCGAAACGCGAATGTACAAGACGCGGTCGAGGCCATCGGTGTTCGAGAGCGCTCCGTCGAGGGCTTCGGCCTGGCCGAGGGTCCGAGGGAACCCATCAAGCAGGAACCCACCTGTCCCGGCCTCGGTCTCGATCCACTCGGTAACCATGCTTATGGTCACCTCGTCTGGGACCAAAACGCCCCGCTGCATGTACGAGCGGGCAAGCCTTCCCAACTCCGTATCGCGCTTCTGGTGGTCTCGGAACAGGTCTCCGGATGCCACCGACGGCACATCCAGGTATTCGGCGATTCGCGCCGCCTGCGTTCCCTTTCCGGCCCCGGGCGGCCCCAGTAGTACGACTTTCAAAGTCCAGCTATCCAACGTTGCGCGTACCGGGCTAGTCGGTCCTCCGAACGCCTCACTCCTCCGCAGTACGTCGTCCGTCTCTCCTCCCTATCTCAAGAATCCTTCGTAGTTGCGCATGAGAAGCTGGGCTTCGAGCTGGCGCATGGTATCGAGGGCCACGCCGACCATAATGAGCAGACTGGTGCTGCTCAGGGTGAGGGCGCGGACATCGGTGATAATCTGAAATGCGAACGGAAGCACCGCGACTGTAGCCAGGAAGAGTGCCCCACCCCACGTAATTCGAATGATCACGCGGTTGAGATATTCCTGGGTGGGTTGTCCCGGTCTGATGCCGGGAATGAACCCGCCGTTCTTCTGCAGGTTCTCGGCCAGGTTCTGTTGCTGGAAAATGACGAGGGTATAAAAGAACGTGAATCCGAGCGTCAGGAAGAACACCGCGAGCCAGTATGGGAAACGAGTTGGATCCATCGCGTCGGCGAAGGATTGAATGCCCCGGATGATGATGCTGTTGCTCAAGGGATCCTGGAAGTAGCTCGCCACGGTAACGGGCAGGATGATAATGGAGAACGAGAAGATAAGCGGGATCATGCCCGCCGAGTTGACGCGGAGGGGCAGGAAGGTCGATCCACTCTGCCTCTGCATCCGCCCGCCGCGGAAGACACTCCGGCCATACTGCACGGGGATCCGCCGCTGGGCCTCGTTGAACAGCACGATCGTGTAGATCGTGGCAAATCCAAGGATTACCAGCATGAGAAGACCGGCGCCCTCGTCGCTCTCAAGGAATCCCTGCCCGATCTGCTGCGGGAACTGGGCGACGATACCACCGAAGATAATAAGCGACACGCCGTTGCCGATTCCCTTCTCGGTAATCAGTTCGCCGAGCCACACCAGGAACATGGTGCCTGCGACCATGGATGAGATCATCGCGAGGGTCGTGAGGTTTAGTCCGAGACTGACCTGTGGCAGGACACCGGACTGCTGGAGAAGGCTCAGTTGGCCAAATCCCTGGAAGATCGCGATGGGCACCGCCAAGTAGTGCGTGAACTGGTTGATTCGCTGCCGTCCGAATTCACCCTCTTGAGAAAGGGCCTTGAGCTGCGGGACGACTGGCGTGAGAATCTGCATCACGATTGAGGAGGTGATGTAGGGATAGACGCCGAGAGCCGCGACGCTCAAGTTAGAGAGCGCGCCTCCGCTGAACAGATCGAGGAACGGTAGCAAGGCGTTCTGAGCGAACGCTTGGGAAAGGGCCTGCACGTCGACGCCCGGAATGGGGACGTGGGCCACGAACCGGAAGACGACCAGCATGGCCAGAGTAAACAGGATCTTCGCCCGAAGATCCGGGATACGCATGGCCTCGACCATGGCCTGGATGAGCTGCGGCTGGCCTACGTCCTGGGTGGCTCTGCCCGCCTGGGACTGGCGCACTAGGCTACCTCCCGAATGCTACCACCCGCCGCCTCGATTTTCTCTCTAGCTGAGCGGGAAAATCGGTGTGCGGCAACTTGTACTGAGACGGTTATCTCGCCGTCGCCGAGTACTTTGATCGGTTTCTTCAGGTTCTTGATGACGCCCGCCTCAACCAGGCTCTCGGGAGTGATCTCTCCATCACTCGCCAGACCGGCGATGGTATCGACATTGACGACGGTGTATTCCGTCCGGAATATATTGGTGAAGCCGCGAAGCATCGGCATTCCCTTGATGAGGCGCTGCTGGCCTCCCTCAAAGCCGGGGCGCACGCCTCCACCGCTTCGGGAGTTTTGCCCTTTGAGGCCACGGCCGGAGTAGGTACCCCGCCCGCTGCCGTCTCCACGGCCCTTGCGCCTTCGATTCTTCTTCGCGCCCTTCGGGGGACGTAGCTGGTGTTGTTGCATAATTCTGAATTCCGTAGTGAGTAGAAAGTAGTGCGTAGTACCGACTACGCAATTTCCTTTACTTCGACCAGATGGCGCACTTTGAAGATCATACCGCGGATGGCCGGCGTGTCCTCATGCTCGACGGTCCGATTGAGCCGGCGCAGTCCCAGGGCTGCGATGGTGCGGCCCTGGTCTTTCGGATAGCCGATGTCGCTTTTCTTCCAGGTTATTGTTACTTTTGACATTTCTTGTTCTACGTAGAGGGAATTACGTTGTGGGAAAACGCTAGTGCCTTTCACCGTCCGGGTTCCTCGGTCGAGGTTCCAGCCGTGGCGGGCGACGGCGCTGCCGATCGCGTCTCCGCGGCTGCGGAGGCGCCTCAATCAACTGCTGTCGCTTTTCCATCTCAACCTTCGGTTCCTTGAGCATCTGAAGCCCATGAAAGGCCGCCTTGACTGTGTTGATCGGGTTGGTGCTTCGCCTGGCCTTAGTCACGATATCTTTGACGCCCGCTAGCTCGACGACGGCGCGAACGGCCCCGCCCGCGATGACTCCGGTGCCGGGCCTGGCAGGCCGCATCATGACCTCGGACGCGCCATAGCGCGAGAGGATGTCGTGTGGGATGGTACTACCGCTGAGAGGCACTTGCACCATACTGCTCCGCGCCCTCGTCTCCCCTTTTCGGATGGCATCCGGCACAGCGCTAGCCTTGCCTTGCCCGATGCCAACACTCCCGTTGCCGTCCCCGACGACAACCACGGCGCTGAAGCTCAGGTTGCGTCCGCCTTTTACGGTCTTGGAAACGCGGGATATGTTGACGGTTCGGCTCTGAATGCCGTCCGAGTCTTCTTCTTCAAATCTGTCGGATCGTCGGCCTCTGCTGACCATTCTAGAAAGAAAGACCTCCCTTGCGCGCTGCATCTGCAAGCGCCTTTACCCGTCCGTGATACTTGTAGCCGCCCCGGTCGAAGACGACTGTTCCGACACCTATCTCCACCGCACGCTGCGCGACGAGCGTACCGACCATTGCCGATACAGCGGCCTTCGGCTCGCCGTCTACTTGCGATCGGACGTCGGACTCTGTGCTTCCGGCCGCGGCCAGGGTCACGCCTGCCACATCGTCGATAACCTGAGCGTAGATGTGATTCAAGCTGCGAAAAACCGCCAAGCGAGGCCGTTCCGCCGTTCCGCCCAAGTTTTGACGAACGCGAGTATGGCGCGCTATTCGACGCGAGTATGCAGTCTTGCGTCCCATGTCCTTACACAACCCTCCTGGCGCTCTTGCCCGGCTTCAAGCGGACCTGCTCGCCCCGATAGCGGATGCCCTTGCCCGTATATACGCTCGGGGGCCGGACCTTTCTGATCTCGGCAGCGGTCTGGCCGACCGCTTGCTTGCTGATGCCTGAAACATGAATGAGATTGTTGCCCTCGACGGCGATCGAAATGCCGTCCTGCGGCTGATAGTCCACCTCGTGGCTGAGCATGACGCTGAGTTTGATGCCCTTGCCGCTCTGCTGCACGCGATAGCCGACGCCCACCAGTTCCAGCGACCGTGCGTAACCTTCGGAGACGCCCGTCACCATATTCGCTATCAGGTTCCGAGTGAGGCCGTGCAGCGCCTTGTGTTCACCGGCGTCAGAAGGCCGCTCGACGGTGACCGCGCCGTTGTCGGTCTTGACCGCCATGTCGGCGTGGAACGTGTCGGTCAGGGTACCCTTCGGCCCCTTAACCGTTACCGTCCGCCCATCGATGTCAACATTGACGCCCGATGGTACCTGGACAGGCTGTTTTCCTATTCTCGACATTCCTCGATGCTCCCTGTCAGTCCTGTTCGCTCTCTACCAGACGTAGCACAAGAGCTCGCCGCCGACGCCTTCACGCCAGGCGCGCTTGCCGGTCATAACGCCCTTCGAGGTAGAGAGGATAGACACTCCCAGTCCCCCATAGTAGCGAGGGATCTCGCCCTTTTCAACGTAGACACGAAGGCCGGGACGGCTGACACGCTTCAGACCGGAGATGGCCGGCTCGTCCCTGTCCCGGTAGTGTAGATACACCTTGATTTCACCCTGCGTGTTGACGCCGGAGTTCACCTCAAAGTCCTCGATGAAGCCCTCGTCCTTGAGTATTTGGGCAATGCTCCGTTTCATGTTCGACAAGGGTATAGACACAGAATCGTGCCGCACCATGATTGAGTTACGGATTCGCGTGAGCATGTCTGCTATAGGATCGGTGACCGACATTCCTTCTCTCCCTGCTTCCCTTTATCCTAGGCGGCCAGTGTGTCCGACTCTGTCTGCGCGAAGGGCATACCCAACAGTTCGAGCAGTCGGAACCCCTCGCGATCGGAGACCGCCGAAGTGGTGATGACCACCTGCAATCCTCGGAGGCGGTCGATGGAGTTGTAGTCGATCTCGGGGAAGATCACTTGCTCCCTGATGCCGACCGCGTAGTTGCCGCGTCCGTCGAAGGCGTTCCGCGATAGTCCGCGAAAGTCTCGAATGCGTGGGAGCGACGAGCTGACGAACCGGTCGAAGAACTCGTACATGCGCCGGCCTCGGAGCGTGACCTTGAGCCCCATTGGCATTCCTTCACGAATCTTGAATCCCGCAATCGACTTCCGAGCCAACGTCGTGACCGGGTGCTGGCCGGTGATAGCGACTAAGTCGCGGGTGGCCGCCTCGATGGCGTTCCGATTGGCTATTGCCTCGGCGCCAATTCCGATATTTACGATGATTTTTTCGAGACGCGGGACCTGCATGGCGCTCGTGTACTCGAACTCCTTGAACAACTGAGGCGCAATCTCGTCCCGGAAGGTAACAAGTAGTCGCGGAGGCCCCATCGGTCCTGTCGGCTCCGGCGCCTGTTCCGTCTTCTTGGAGCGTTGCCTTCCGCGGCCTGATCCGCCCCTGCCTTGTGAACCGCTCTTCTTGGTGGTCACTCGATTACTTCCTTGCACTCTTTGCAGACTCTCGCCTTTGCGCCGTCCGCCAGCCTTGTGTACCCGACTCTTACCGGCTTGCTGCTATGCGGGCAGATGAGACGAACATTGGCTACCGGGACCGGCAGTTCCTTTTGCACAATTCCGGCCTGTCGAATGTTCCCCGTCGCCTTTGTGTGTCTCGAAACGACGTTTATGCCTTCGACGAGCACCTTGTTTTGCTTTTCGAATATTTGCTGTATCTGGCCCGTCTTGCCCCGGTCTTTCCCCCGGGTAATCAGGACCGTATCGTCAACTCGCAGTCTCACGTTACAGCACCTCCGGAGCCAGCGATACGATACGCATGAAGTTCTGCTCACGAAGCTCTCGGGCGACGGGACCAAATATGCGCGTTCCACGCGGCATCTGGTTCTCACCGATAATGACCGCAGCGTTTTCGTCGAAGCGGATGTGGGAACCGTCGGGTCGCCGAGTCGGCTTGGTGAGCCTGACGATGACCGCGCGCACGACCTCGCCTTCTCTTACGGGCGATGCAGGAGCGGCCTCCTTCACGGAGGCGACGATGATGTCGCCGAGACCCGCGTACTTGCGTCCGCTCCCGCCCGGCACGCCGATGCAGCTAATGGTCTTCGCGCCGGAATTGTCCGCGACCTTGACCCTGGAATAAATCTGAATCATGGTCGCGACTTCTCCTCGTCAGCATTCTCGTCCACTGGTTCACTCTCGTCTACAGGGGTCTCCGCTTCCGCGCCGCTCTCCGGAGTCTCGGCAGGCTCAACTTCAGGTTCTTCCTCTTCCTCCTGGGCGGGGGCGTCACCATCGTTTATGGTATCTACTGCGGCCTCAGGTTCGGATGGTTCCTCGGGCGGGGTCTCCTCATCGTCGTCCGCGCCCTCCAGCGCCTCTTCAGCCTCAGACTCTTCACCGACGGGAGTATCCTCTTTGTCGCTACTCTCTGCCGTCTCTTCTAAATTGTCTTCAGGCTCGGACGTCTCATCAGCCGGAGTGTCTTCGACTTCGGCGCTCTCAGCCGCATCGACCTCCACCGCTTCGGACTCCGCCATCTCCTCGTCGCCTTCATCACCTTCGGCGGATTCGTCGTCGATTCCCGCTTCGGGTACATCCGGGGCGTCGTCAGCAACTACCTCGACCGGAGTCTCCTCTTCCCGAGAAACCACCTCTTCGATAACCAGCGCCGGCATAGGGGTCTCGACCTCATCAGCGGGTACGATATCCATAGGCGGGAGTTCGACAAACTCCTGGCGATCGACGATATTGACCAGTCGCCAACGCTTGGTCTTGGATGTCGGGCGACTTTCAATAATCGTCACCGTGTCGCCGAGCTGGGCCGTGTTCTTCTCATCGTGGGCCTTGAAGCGTGAGCGGCGACGGATAGACTTCTTGTATCTCCTGTGGAAGCTGCGCCACTCCACCTCGACGATGCACGTCTTGTCCATCTTGTCGCCTACGACTCTACCTACCCTTACTTTACGTCGTTGATAGCTCATTGCGTTGTCAGAGCCAGTTCCCTTTCCCGAATAATCGTGTAAATGCGCGCGATGCGTCTGCGCGCCTTGCGAATCGCATGTGCGTCGGCAAGCTGCATCGTCGCCGACCGGAACCGAAGATTCATCAACGCCCGTTGGGAGTTGTCCAACTCTTCGGCCAGGTCCGGGTCGCTGAGGCCTCTAAGGTCGTCCATTTCCGCCATATCTTTGCCTTACTCTGATTCCGTGGGATTGCCTACTGGCCGATCTCGCTGGCAGCGACGACTCGCGTGCCCATCGGCAGTTTCGCGGAGGCCAGCTTCATGGCCGCCTTGGCTTCCGATTCCGGCACTCCGGCCAACTCAAAGATCATTCGTCCCGGCTTTACGACCGCGACCCAATGGTCGACGGCACCCTTGCCACTCCCCATACGAGTCTCGGCAGCGCGGGCAGTGACCGACTTGTCGGGGAATATGCGGATCCACAGCTTGCCACCACGCCGCGTGTAGCGAGTGAGTACACGCCGAGCGGCCTCGATCTGCCGGGATGTCACCCAAGCGGGTTCCGTGGCCTTCAGTCCGACGTCGCCGAAGTTTAGGCGGCTGCCCTGAACGGAGATACCGTTCATCCGACCGCGCTGTTTATTTCGATACTTAACTCTCTTGGGTTGTAGCATCGGTAGTTTCCTCTGTTGTTACTGCCTCGGCGGGAGCCGGCGATTCAGCAGGCCGGATTTCCTGATCGGCCCGAACTGTTACCTGAATCGGCGACATTTCCTCAATGTCGACCACCTGCGGTTTCGGCTTCGGGAGAATCTCACCCTTGAATAACCAGACCTTGACACCGATACGACCGAAGTCGGTTGCGGCCTCGGCGATATCGAAATCGATGTCGGCCCTAAGCGTATGGAGCGGCACGCGCCCTTCCATCGCCTTCTCCGCGCGGGCGATGTCCGCGCCGGCGAGCCGACCGGAAGCGATCACTTTAATCCCCTGCGCTCCTGCCTGCATCGTCCTGTTCATGGCCTGGCGAATCGCCCGCCGGAAGGCGATGCGGCGCTCCAACTGGTCGGCAATGTTGCGCGCGACCAGAAACGCGTCGAGTTCGGGCTGGCGAATCTCCTGCACGTTCAGACGGACCCGGCCACTGGTCAGGCGCTCAAGCTCCTTGCGCATCTCGTCGACCTTCGCACCGCCGCGCCCGATCACGATGCCGGGACGAGCCGTGTGAGCCGTAACGACGAGTTCGTTCGTGCCGCGTTCGATCTCCACCCGGGAGATGCCGGCGTCCGCGTTGCCTTCCATCACGATATTGCGGATGGCAATGTCCTCTTTGACGAGGGCACGGTAGTCCTTTTGCTTGGCGGCAAACCATCGAGTCTGCCAGTCTTTCACGATTCCGAGGCGGAACCCTATGGGGTGTGTTTTGTTTCCCACGCTAGACGCCTTCCTCCTCGTCAATGACGACCGTTATGTGGCTACTTCTCCGAATGATCCTTGTTCCTCGTCCCCTCGCTCTCGCTTTAAACCGAAGGAGCTTGGGGGCCATATTTGCATATGTCTCAACGATACGCATGTTCGACGGATCGCCGCCGGTCGAGTCATTCTCGGCATTGGCGGAGGCCGACCTGACCACCTTCGCCACCTGTGCCGCTATAGGCGACTGAGTGAAATCGAGAATATTGAGCGCCTCCTCAACGGAGCGGCCTCGCACTAGATCCAGGACTCGCTTTACCTTCTTGACCGAGTAACCGGTGTTTGTCGTCGTAGCGCTTGTGGCCACGGTGTTTACCTCACGGATGTCGTTCGTTCCGACTTCGACGAGCCGTGACCCCGGAATGTCCTCGTCGGGGCGAACTCGCCGAGCTTGTGACCGACCATGTTTTCCGTCACGAAGACGGGGATGTGCCGACGCCCGTCATGCACAGCGATAGTGAGTCCGAGCATGTCCGGCATGATCGTAGATGCCCGAGACCACGTTCGGATGGGCACCTTGCTGTTGCTTCGCCGGGCTGCCTCAACTTTTTTCGCCAGTTTGGGGTGGACGTACGGCCCCTTTTTCGTCGACCTCGACATATAACCCTTCTCCGACCTGGCCCTTACGGCCGGGTCTGTACTACTTTTCGTACCTTCTCTTCACGATAAACTTGCTGGAAGACTTGTTGCGTCGTGTGCGGTAGCCCAGGGCGGGCTTGCCCCACGGTGTCTTCGGTGAAGGCATACCGATAGGGGAGCGTCCCTCGCCGCCGCCGTGCGGATGATCGGCGGGCGACATCACGACGCCGCGCACCTGCGGGCGTCGGCCCCGATGCCTGCTTCGACCGGCCTTACCGAGCTTGACGTTCTTGTGGTCTACGAGACCGACCTGCCCGACGGTGGCCATGCATTCGCTCAGCACCTGTCGCATCTCGCCCGACGGGAGCTTCAGGAGCGCGTAGCTGCCCTCCTTGGCCATAACCTGGGCGGATGCCCCGGCGCTGCGGACGATCTGCGCGCCCCGGCCCACCTTCAACTCGACATTGTGAACGAGCGTACCGTTCGGAATCGACCTCAGAGGAAGCGCGTTGCCCGGCCGGATCTCCGCGCGCTCACCGGACACGATAGTATCTCCCACCTTCAGCCCTACAGGCGCCAGAATGTAGCGCCAATCTCCGTCGGCGTACTTGATGAGCGCGATCCGAGACGACCGGTTAGGGTCGTACTCGATCGTGACCACCTCGCCGGGGACGTTCGGCTTGTTGCGCTTGAAGTCGATCACGCGCAGGCGGCGCTTGTGGCCGCCACCCCGGTGACGAACGGTGATGCGGCCCTTGTTATTACGACCCGCACGTTTCTTCATCGGCTTGAGGAGTGATTTCTTCGGACGAGTGCTCGTAAGGTCGTCAGAAGTCTGAAGAATCGTTCCCCGCTGTCCGGGACTGGTCGGATTCAGCTTTCGCAGCGGCATCTATACTCCCTCAAACAGCGTGATTGAATCGCCTGGCGCGAGCGTTACGATTGCCTTCTTCCACGACCTCAGGGTCGTGAACCTCGGCCCGAACCGTTTGCGCTTGCCCTTGACGGCCATCGTGTTTACGCGAACGACCGTGACGTCGAATGCGTCTTCGACTGCCCTTTTGATATCGTGCTTAGTCGCGTTCTTCGCGACCTCGAACACGTAACGACCCTGCTCGCTGAGCAAGGTGCTCTTTTCAGTAATTACCGGTCTTCGCAGTATTTGAAATGGGTGCATGATAAGGTTCCTGATCTAGGCCGCTTCCGCCTCGACCTCATCAATGACAGGCGAACCCCAGAGGGCCTCCGCCTTCCGAATGGCGTCCAGCGTCATGATGAGAGTTCGGTGGTTCAGCACATCTACGGCGTTCAGCAGATCAGCCGGCAGCATGTCCACGCCCTGCACGTTGCGACCTGCGCGGAGCGCGTTATGATCGGCACCGTCTCCGACGAGGAGAACGGACCGCTCCAGGCCGAGCGCCTGCATCATCGCCACGAAGTCCTTCGTCTTTGGGCTGTCCAGCGCCAGCGATTCGAGGACGATGAGATTTCCCGCCCGCACCTTGTCCGACAGCGTCATACGAATGGCAGCGCGACGCACCTTCTTTGGTGTCCGCTGACGGTAGCTCCTCGGAGCAGGTCCGAAGGTGACGCCTCCACCCTTCCAGAGGGGAGAGCGGATGGATCCTTGGCGTGAACGACCGGTATGCTTCTGTGGCCAAGGCTTCCTGCCGCCGCCGGATACCTCGCTGCGTGTCTTCGCCTTGGCCGTACCTTGGCGCGCGTTTGCCAGTTGGCCTACGACCACTTGATGCACGAGCACCGCGTTCATCGGTACTCCGAATACGTCGTCCTGGATCTCGATCTCTTCGACCGACTCGCCTCTTATATTCTTGACTTCAATATTCACAGTGATTCTCTGTCTATCCCCGCTTGGTGAGTACCAGCAGGGCATTTCTTGCTCCGGGAACGGAGCCTTTCACGAGCACGAGACGGCTGTCGGGATCGGACTTCATAACCTCGAGGTTTTTCGTCGTCACCGTGTCTCCACCCATTCGTCCGGCCATACGTTGGCCTTTCAGCACCTTCCCGGGAGTGGTGCCTGCACCGATCGATCCAGGCGCGCGATGTCGGTCGGACTGCCCGTGCGTTTTCGGGCCGCCCTTGAAACCATGTCGCCTGACCACGCCCGCAAATCCCCGGCCCTTCGTGACGCCGGTGACGTTTATCGATTCGCCCTCCGTGAACAGCCCCGCATCGAATTGCTGGCCGACTTCCAAGGCAGCAAGGTCGGCGGCCCTCACCTCTCGAAGGTGACGAAAGAGCTTATCGCCGGACTTATCGAGGTGTCCCATCTCCGGTTTGTTCCGACGCTTGATTTCCTCGAAACCAATCTGGACTGCCTCGTAGCCGTCCGTGTCCGAAGACTTGATCTGCGTCACAGTGCACGGTCCGGCCTCGATTGCGGTCACGCAAACGGCCTCTCCGGTGTCTTCTCTAAACACCTGCGTCGTCCCTATCTTCTTTCCTATCAGCGCTTGTATGCTCATGGTTCTCGTCGTTTATCTTGCACGGACATCCCTCAGGATGCGTCGCGCTAATCCTCTATACCTTGATTGAAATATCCACTCCGGCGGGGACGTTCAGCCGCGTGAGAGAGTCGACGGTCTTGGAGGTCGGCTCCAAGATGTCTATCAGCCTATTGTGAGTGCGAATCTCGAAATGTTCCCGCGAGTTCTTGAAGACGTGCGGAGACCGGATCACGCAGAAGCGCTTGATGCTGGTCGGCAGCGGAATCGGACCCGCGACCTGTGCGCCCGTGCGCTCGGCGGCCTCCACGATGTGCGTCGCGGACTGATCGAGGATTCGATGATCGAACGCCTTGAGAATTATTCTTATTTTCTGGCTCGTCCCTGTCGTCATTTGTCACCTAAGTCCGGCCTGCCTTTAGGCGCCGGCCCGTCCTATTGCGTATCCACCCCTTCGGGGGCCTGCTGGTAGCTGTCGAATTCCATCGAATGGGCGGCACGCCCCTGCGTTAGCGAGCGCATCGTATTCGCGTATCCGAACATTTCGCCAAGCGGAATGTTGGCCTTCACGACCTGGATATCACCCTGTCCCTCGATGCCCTTAATATCGGCCCTGCGTCGACCGAGGTCGGCGAGGATGTCGCCGAGGAACTCGCCTGGCGTAACGACCTCAAGGGCCATCACCGGTTCGAGGAGCATCGGCTTCGCCTTGGAGATGGCGGCCTTCGCGCCCATTGAACCGGCGACACGGAAGGCAATCTCCGACGAGTCGCCCTCGTGAGCCGTGCCGTCCACTAACGTCGCCTTTAGATCGACTACCGGGAAGCCCGAAAGCGGGCCTGCGCCCAAGGCGTCCTGAATGCCCTTTGAGACGGCAGGAATGAACTCGCGCGGAACGGCCCCACCCCTCACCTTGTCTTCGAATACGAAGCCTGCGCCTCGTTCGAGAGGCTCGATCTCCAAGACGACATGTGCGAACTGCCCGTGCCCACCCGTCTGGCGGACGAGACGGCCCTCGGCCTTCGCCGGCCTGCCTATCGTTTCTCGGTAGGCCACGCGCGGCTTTCCGATGTTTCCTTCTACCCTGTACTCGCGCCGAATGCGATCGACGATGATCTCGAGGTGAAGCTCGCCCATACCCGACATGATGGTCTGGCCCAATTCGTCGTTGTAAGAGACCCTCAGCGTTGGGTCTTCGCCAGCGAGCTTGTTCAGCGCATCGGCAAGTTTGTCCTGATCGGCCCGAGTCTTGGGCTCGACCGCAATGGACATCACCGGATCGGGGAACGTGATTGTTTCGAGAACGACGGGCGAGTCCCCATTGCTTATGGTGTCGCCCGTTGTGGCATTTTTGAGCCCGACCGCAGCAGCGATCTGCCCGGAGTAGACCTCGGGCACTTCTTCCCTACGGTCGGCGTGCATCATGACGAGACGGCCCACGCGCTCGTTGCGCCCAGTCGTCGAGTTGAACACCGACGAGCCCGACTCCACGCTTCCTGAGTAGGCTCGGAAGTAGACTAGGCGTCCGATGAAAGGATCGGCAACGACCTTGAAAACCAAAGCGGCGAAGGGGTCGCCTTCACCGGGATGTCGGGTCACCTCTTCGCCGGAATCATAGATGTTGCCGGTTGCCGGCGGTACATCCGCCGGCGACGGGAGATAGTCGACGATTGCGTCGAGCAACGGATGGACGCCCCGATGCCGGAGTGCGCTACCACACAGCACTGGCATGATCGCGTTGGTAACAGTCGCATGGCGGAGGGCTGTCCCGATTTCCTCGGCGGTAATCTCCTCACCTTCGAGGTACTTTAGGAGAATTTCATCGTCCGTGTCGGCGACCTTCTCAATCAGCCGTTCACGGTAGTCCCTTACGCTATCGAGCATTTGCGACGGAATAGGACCTTCAACGGGCGGTTCCGGCCCCTCGGTCTGGTAGAAGTACGCCTTCTCCCCGATGAGATCGACCATGCCCTCAAATTCATGCTCCGCCCCGATAGGGAGCTGAATGGCCACGGGGTTGCCGCGGAGCCGCTGGGTAATGGAATCGATGGTGCGTTGGAAGTCCGCGCCAACCCTGTCCATCTTATTTATGAAGCAAATGCGCGGCACGTTGTACTTATCGGCCTGTCGCCAAACGGTCTCGGACTGGGGCTGAACGCCGGCCACGGCGTCGAAGATCACTACGCCGCCATCGAGAATGCGCAGGCTGCGCTCGACCTCGGCTGTGAAGTCCACGTGTCCCGGCGTGTCGATGATGTTGATAGAGTGGTCATTCCACTCGCACGTGGTGGCTGCGGACGTGATCGTTATGCCCCGTTCGCGTTCCTGGGCCATCCAGTCCATTGAGGTGGTGCCTTCGTCCACCCCTCCGATCTTGTAGATGCGACCGGCAAAGTAAAGCACCCGCTCGGTGACAGTCGTCTTCCCGGCATCGATGTGGGCGATGAATCCGATATTTCGGATCATGTCCAAGCGGCTTCTTGTCATTGTTGCGGTAGCCATTACGTGTGCCTTTGGTGGTCGAATCTCGGCGGCCTACCAGCGATAGTGCGCGAAAGCACGGTTCGCTTCGGCCATTCGATGCTGCTCTTCTTTTCTTCTGACTGAGTCGCCCTGGCCTCTTGAGGCCTCGAGCAACTCCGACGCCAGCTTCTCCGACATAGGCCGTCCACTCCTGCTGCGGGCCGTCTGAACGATCCAGCGCATGCTCAGAGCCTCGCGCCGCTCCGGCCGGACGTCTCTGGGGACCTGGTACGTCGCGCCGCCAACCCTGCGAGAACGGACCTCGAGCGCCGGTGTCGCGTTCACCAAGGCCTGTCGGAAGATGTCGATGCCGGGCCTGTTTCCCTGGCGCTCGGCTATGTCCAGCGCGTCGTACACGACCCGTTGTGCGACGGTCTTCTTTCCGCCGATCATGATCTTGTTGATGAACCGGGCCAGTTCCACGCTCCGGTACTTCGGATCAGGTAGCACCCGGCGCCTCTCCGCTCGTCTCCGTCGTGCCATTTCATTCCTTCCAAAACAAAAAGCAACCCCGTGTCATCCGACTCCGAGGTTACTTTAGATGTTCTAGCTGTTTCGCTTGCTTCCGTACTTGCTTCGACCTCGCCTACGGTCCTCTACTCCCGCCGCGTCCAGCGCCCCGCGAATGACCTGGTAGCGCACGCCGGGGAGGTCTCGTACCCTGCCGCCACGAATGAGGACAAGGGAGTGCTCCTGCAGGTTATGGCCCTCGCCGGGGATGTAGGCGGTCACCTCCATCCCGTTCGTGAGCCGCACCCTCGCGACCTTGCGCAGGGCCGAGTTCGGCTTTCTGGGGGTCTGGGTTCTCACCTGAACGCATACGCCTCGTTTCTGAGGGGAGCCGGAGCCGCGAGAGCCCCGGTTCTTTAGCGAATTAAAGGAGAAGCCGAGCGCGGGAGCCTTGTCCTTGCTCCGCTTCGTCTTTCGTCCCTTTCGAACAAGCTGGTTCGTTGTCGGCATGTCACATCCTGGGATTCCGAAGTTCTACGGGCCTTTTACGACACGCGATTACCCGCTACGTGGGCGCACGCAAAGCGGTATTATATCTACACGGGATACCAGTGTCAACAATCACACGCCGCATTATTGACGGTATCCCGGCCATTCCCGGCACCTTAGCCCAGCCGACCACACCAATCCAGTTGAGGTGGCGGGATAGTTCACTGTGGCCGAATCGGGTGCAAAGCTCCCGATATGAGCGGCGAGTCTTCTCATGCTACCGGTTGAGACGGGGAACTTCGCCCATGTATGCCGAGGGTCAGCGCGTAGGCAAGGCCAACCGCCGGGACCACCGAGAACAGAAGCGGCAGCCACCAGTCCCCCTTCACAGCGCCGACAGCGATCAACTGCGCGAGTGTCACGTCGGCGACGATGTTTCCCACGAGCAAAGCAGCGACGGCATACGCCATTGCAGATGCGGGCCTTGGAAGCACCGCCAGCACTAGTAGTGCCACGGCGCAAAGCGGATGCACCACGATTAACAGCAGCCGCGACCACAAGTCTCCACCGTCGGCAAAGGCACCCACCATTCCCGTGAATGCCGTAAACAGCACCTGCAGCACGGCCAAGACGAGCGTTATTGTTCGAAAAACGGTCATGAAGGAACCCTATCCCTCTGTCAGGGTATGGTCAAGCGGTGAGTGGACCCCTATCAATTGCAAAGCAGCAGATGTGCCGCTCGCAGGAGCTTTGGCCGCCGTCCCCGTCAACGGGAGGAACGATGGTCCAGCGCGTTGCCTCTTACCATTCAACAATCTCCGCCGCGCCGGGAGAGAGATTCGGCGCCAGCATTGCTTTTGAGACGCCGAGGCCAGTGTCCTGCATCTTAACAGAAGGATGGCATGCCCGCAAAGTGGAAATCGCTTTTCGGGACGTCGCTCAGTTTCGCTGGGATGCATCCGCTCCACTGGTTTCCGAATAGCATCAGAGTATTCAGGTTGGAGAGGTTGACCAACTCCGTCGGTATCTCCCCGGTTAAGTAATTGTAGTTGAGTTCCAGGGTTACTAGGTTGGACATACTGCCCAGAACAGTCGGTATCTCTCCAGTCAACTGGTTGGCCATAAGAACCAAAATCCGCAAGTTAGAGAGGTTGCTTAGTTCTTTCGGTATCTCCCCAGTCAACTGATTAATCTTGATGACCAGAGTTTCCAAGTTGGAGAGGCTGCCCAACTCCATCGGAATCTCTCCGGTCAACTGGTTGGAACCGAGTAACAGAATTTCCAAGTTTCCGAGGTTACCCAGTTCTGGCGGAATCTCGCCAGTGAGCTTGTTGTTACCAAGTTCCAGCCTCTGCAGGTTGGAGAGGCTGCCCAGTTCGGTCGGAATCTCGCCACTTAGCTGGTTGTTGCTAAGTTCCAACCTCTGCAGGTTGGAGAGGCTGCCCAACGCCGCCGGCAGCTCCCCGGTCAGCTCATTCCCATCGAGCGAGAGTCCATTGACCCGTCCGCTCGCATCGTTTGTGACTCCGTACCACTGCCTGATTGGCAGTTCGGTCAGCCAGTTGGCGTTGATATTCCAGTTCTCCCCGTCCAGGGCGTTGTATAGCTGCACCAGCACCTCCCGGTCTTCCAACGAGTCCTCGGGTGCGCAACTGCTGCCGCGTACTTCGGCAATTCCGCGTAACCATGCTTGGAAAGTCTCGTCAATTGGGGCGCATAGACCCGGGTTATTGTGGAAGTGGAAGGTCTCCAGCCCTGATATTCCCGTTAAACTTTGCGGAAGCGCTCCGGTCAAGTTGTTGTCACTGATGTAGAGCAGTTCCAAGCGAGAGAGGTTACTCAGTTCCGCCGGTATCTCCCCGGTCAACTGGTTGGACCCGAGGTCCAGACCCGTAACTTGGCCATTCTCGTCTGTAGTCACACGTAGCCATTTGTCAAGACCGCCGTCGCCAAGCCAACCGTCGTTTATCTTCCAGTCGGCCCCGTCCGTGGCATCGTAGAGGGCCGTCAGCGCCGTTCGCTCCGGGTCGGGTGAACCCGTCGGCACGGTCTCAGTTGGGATCGCGGTCGGGGTTGGGGGTGCCGACGCGGTGCGGGCCGAGGCTTCGGGAGTGGGGGTTGCCACCTCCCTTGTGGGCGAGACTGATGTCGAATCGCCGCCGGTGTTGCAGGCAGTGAGGAAAAGCAGAAGTATCAGAGGAAGGGCGCCAATTGTACGGAGGTGACGGTCAATCGACCTTGGCTTACGCATTTTCATCTTCCTTCCTTTCTCTAAATGCTCAATACCTGCAAGGTTGCTTCTCTGACGTTATCACACTGCAGTAGAGATTGCGACTTCATTTTCGAAAAGCCAGGCAACTGTCGATTTCATCACTCGTATTCCCGTCAGGTGACGTGTTATCAAGCTCTATCTGGAACATTTAGTTTCGATGCCTCCTACTGGAATGAACCGGTTGCACGAATGCCTCCCTATTGAGGTGTCGCTCTCGCGGGAGTATTCTAACCGGTGCCGCCTCAGACCACGGATTCGCAGGAGATACCGCCGTGACCAGCCCGGATATCCAGAAGTACTTGTTCGATTTGCATGGATTCCTTGTCATCGAGGACGTTTTGGCCGACAACGAGGTGGCGGAGTTGAATCGCCTCATCAACGATAGCGGCCACACGTCGACGGAGGAAGTTTCCGGCACGTTGCCCGGTGGCGGCGCGGGAGAAGAGGGAGCGGGATTCCTCGAATGGGGCCAGGCGTTCACGAAGGTGCTCGACCATCCGAAAGTCATGCCCGTGTTGAGGATGATCATGGGAGACGGGTTCCGTATCGACCACTTCTGGGGGGCGTGGGCCAATGCCGGAGCAAAGGCGCTCCACCTACATGGGGGAGTCGTGCCATTCGTGCAGACCGACTACTACTACGTGCGCGACGGGAAGATTCGTAGCGGGCTCACCAACATGGCGTGGAACCTGACTGACTCGGGCGGCGACCTCGGAGGCTTCATGGCGCTGCCAGGAAGCCACAAGTCGAACTTTCAAGTGCCGGACGAAATCAAGGAGGCGACGGAGGGCTTCGGAATCGACGTGCCGGAGGTTAAGGCCGGGTCGGTGTCGATTTTCACGGAGGCGCTCCTGCACGGGACGGCGCCGTGGCGCGGCAGTCACCAGCGTCGCACGCTATTCTTCAGCATGGGGCCGTCGCACCAGGCGTACTCATGGCACCAGGCCGTTCCCCCGAAGGCCGTTCAACTGACCGAGCGACAAAGATTGCTGTTCAGCAGGCCGTCAGCCCCGCATTCCTTCGGCCGACCGTCGCTTTTCGAATCGGAACTGGAGCCCGGAAGCTAAGCGTTCCTCAGGTAGACAGCTCCGGCATCAGCTCGTCGTCGCCCACTCAGGACCGGCGAAGAGGCTGCTGACTGACTCGCCGACGTGGATGCGGCGCATGGCTTCTCCAAGGAGAGAAGCCACGGACAGTACGTGGAGGTTGGGGATACCGTTGTCCCTGTAGGCAGAGACGGTGTCCGTGGTCACGATCTCGGTCACGTCGCTTCTTGCGCTGAATCTCTCCGGTGCGGAGCCGGTGAACAATCCGTGGGTGCAAACAACCGATTTCCGTTCCACTCCGCGCTCGCCCAGCTTGTCCAGCAGCGTCAGGACGCTTCCTCCGGTGGCGATCTCCTCGTCGAGCACTATGGCGTCCTTGCCGTCGACATCTCCGACGATCGTATCGATGACGACCTCGGTGTCACTGATGCGCTGCTTGTTGCCTGCCGCTACAGGCACGCCGAGGAGCCGTGCGAAGTAGGCCGCGTCCTTGGCCCTGCCGAAGTCTGGAGAGACCACTACGGTGTTGGAGAGGTCTCGATCCCGAAAGTAACCGGCCAGTATGTCGAGTGCTTCGAGGTGATCAACCGGCACGCTGAAGAACCCGTGCACCTGCGGCGCGTGGAGCGTCATCGTAAGCACGCGGTTGGCGCCCGCCGTAACCAGCAGGTCGGCCGTGAGGCGTCCCGCAATTGAGATTCTTGGAGCGGCCTTTTTGTCCGACCTTGCGTAACCGTAGTATGGAATGACCGCGGTCACGCGTGAAGCCGACGCGCCCCGGGCAGCGTCGAGCATTTGGAGAAGCTCCATCAGGTGCTCGTGCACCGGCGGGACGAGGGGTTGGATGATAAATACGTCCGTCTCGCGGCAATTCTCATTGAGTTGGACCTGGAGACAGCCGTTGCTGAACCTGGTGATGGTGGTAGGGCTCAGCTTCACTCCCAGGTACGAGCAAATGCTCTCTGCGAGATCGGGATGCGCGCTGCCGCTGAAGACGACGATCTCTCTCATCGGTGATGGAGCCTCCCAGAGTGGAAAGTATAGAGGAATGCGTGTGTACTCTGCGACAAATGGGAGGCAACCAGCAATCCATGCTTGCGGGCGGATTTAGAGGCACCGAAGTGAGGACTTCAGCGGCCGCCTACTCCACGTCCAGCACGCTCTCTGGAGATACTGTCTCGTAGGCCATTCGAGTGATCAGGCCGACGGCTTCCATCCCCTGGACTTGGTCCTCCGGCTGATCGGAGGTGGATAGGCCCGCGACGAACATCGGGCCGGTGGGAAGGTAGACGATGCCCGTGTCGGCCTTGATGCGGCCGCTTCCGCCTGTTTTGCGCGCGGTCTCGATTTCCGGCTTCAGGTACTGGCGAATTCGGTTGGCGTTCTTCGGGACCGTCATCATTTCGATCATCTGCGCTGAGGCCTCGGCGCTAATCATCTCGCCGGCGTGAATCTTCTCCATGATGTCCACGAGGTCGCGGGCAGACGCGACGTTGTTCCGCAGATCGCTGGCAAAGGGCAGATTCTTGTCTCCGGGGCCGTCGTCGATCTCACCGGAGCGTATCGCCGCATCGAGCTCCCTGGACGGCGTCTCCACGATCCCTCTCATAAGGTAATGCCACACACCGAGGGGCATACAGGCACGGGTGTTGTGGTAGCCCATGCTGTCCATGGTCGCGTTGATCGACTCCGGCGTGAGCAGGAGGACTATCATGTCCGTGGCCATGTTGTCACTAACTCCCATCATCAGGCGGCTGTAGTCGCGGAGGGTCAACTCAGGGTTATCGTGCATGATGCTCAGCGTCCCCGTGCCGTGACCTGAGATGTCGTCGCGCATACGGTAGCGGTCGTCAAGGGAGATCACGCCCTCATGCGCCTGCCGAAAAAGCTCGATCATGATCGACACCTTGACGACCGAAGCCGTGGGCAGCGGCTCGTCGGCGTTGTATTCGTAGAACAAGCCGGTGTTGAGATCCTTTATGCAAACGCCGATGCGCCCGGGAAAGCGGCTTGCCACGGCGTCCATCTCTTCGGCGGGAAACGACTTCATCAGAAACTCCCTTGCCAGCCGGATACGGCGTAGTCTAGGTAGGGCGGGAACGCCTGTCAAACCGCACAGATGACTACCTCTGCCACTTGTACGGGACTATTGGTTCCCCTACCCTTACGGCGTGAAAACTTCCTGGCGTCAGGCAAGGAGCATGCATTGACCATTACCGTACCCGACTGGGTGACGTATCCCGAAGAGGACTGGGAGCAGATCACGCCCGACGAGGCCGGTCTCGACCAAGAAGCATTCCGGCAGTGGGTTGATGGTCTCGACGTGAAGGGGGCGAGCTTCGGCGGCGAGGATCACTCGGGTGACAAGTACGGGGCCGTGCTCACGCGCGGAGGTTGCCTCGTCCAGTCGTGGGGAGACCGGCACTACTGGCATCACACGGCTTCGGTCGGAAAGGCCCTGACGTGGGCGGTCCTGGGATTCGCCGTGATGGACGGGATTATCGACCCGGATGAGCCGATCAACGAGTACTGGACCGGAGAGGGAGAGCTGTCTCATCCCCACAAGCACCTGACCGAGGGCCATCACAAAACTCTCACGTGGCGGCACCTGGTCGGGAAGCGTACCGAGACCCTTCACTGGGGAGGATTTCCTATTGAGATCGGCAACCGGTGGGCTGAGAAGCGTACTGGACTTGAGGAGCGCGACGCCGTCCCGGGAGTGGCAGGGTGGGCGAACTGGACGGGCGACGCCTACTACGACTGCTATTCACACGCGGAGCCGGGAACCGTGGGGCTGTATAGCAGCGCCGGGTTCTGGCGGCTGGGACAGGCGCTTACGCACGTCTGGGGCCGGGATATCAAGGACGTCGTGCAGGAGCGTCTCTTCGATCGAATTGGCATCCCTGCCGCACGCTGGGACTGGTTCTCCGGCGGGTGGGTGAAGGACCGGAAGTACTTCTATCCAACGCTACCCGATTCCTATACGTACCTCGACCCACCCTATGAGATGGCGGGCAACGTCGTGCGGAGCGGGCCCGGCTGGGTTGTTTGGAGCGCGTCGGACATGGCGCGATTCGGACACCTCAACGCCACGCGAGGACTGTGGAAGGGTGAACAGATCATCGATCCGGACTGGCTCCGGCCGCACAGCGGAGGGAACAAGAGCGGCTCAAGCGGCGAGAGCAAGTACTTCACGGCGCTAGGGGTGGTGACGACCGAGGGGCTACCTGAGTTCAGGCACGCTACCGAGACGCGGAGCATGGTCCCGGAGGAGCTGTTCACAGGTCCCGTCAGTCGGAGACCTTGACCATCGCCGATTCCGCCCTTCCGGTCGTGACCATGATGTAGCCGCTGAGTTCGCGGTCGATCTCCCGGCTCCCGGTGTCAACCATCAGTGGCCTTCGACTAAGCGAGCCGAGCTTCCGTCGAGTGGCCACGACGATGATGTTGTCCATGCCAACGCGCCGTAGGACATCAGCGCTTATCTGCTGGTTGCCCCGTCCAAAGATGTGCCCCTGTCCGCCGATGGCCGTGACGACGACCCTTGCAGGCTGGCCGCCGTCCAGCATTTTGATGAGCTGTGACTCCGTGACGTCCGAGGCGACGAGAGCACCATTCAGCACCGCGTCCACGCCTAGCAGCGTCTTGGGAATTCTCAGCACGTCTGCGATGCCCTTCGTAGTGGTGCCAGGGCCGAGGATGTAGAGGGTGTCTTCCCGCATCGAGTCGACGATCTCTCCGGCTATAGCGAGAATGGCCTCGTTTTCGTCGGCATGGCTCGGCGACTTGGTAACCTGCACGTGCGAGGTGTCGTCCGGTATGCGGAGATACCCGTAGAGCTGCGCTTGGACCTCGCCCTCCCGGAACGCCTCTTCGTCGATGTCCATGACTTCGCCCAGCCTCGTGTGAGGCAATTCGCCAGCAAGGAACTGCGCCGCCGCGCGTCCCGCCGCGCGGGGGGTAGTCGCATACACGCCGGAGTACATTTTCACACCCGCCGGAATGCCTAGCGACGGAACGCCGTCTCCTACCGCGCTGCACAGGTCGCGCGCCGTGCCGTCTCCACCCGCGAAGAGGATCAGGTCTACTGAGTGATCGGATAATTCCTTCGCCGCGAGTCGGGTGTCCTCCGCCGATGTGTCCTCGACATCGATCGACCCGATCACGGTGGGCGACAGGCCAGCCTGGCGCGCCTCGTTCTCGCCCATCGAGCCTGGATACGTGAGCACCTCAAGACCATCAAGACGTCCAAGCCCACGCAGTGCCTCGACGGCTCTCGGCGCGGCGCGGGGAATGGCGCCCATCTCCAACGCCTTCCGGTAGGTGGAGTTTCCGTCTGTGCCTTTCAGTCCGACTGCGCCGCCGAGACCGGCAATCGGGTTGACGATGAGGCCCAGCTTTCTCAAGATCGTTCACTCCCTCACTTTCGAATAACTTGCCAGTTTCCTTTTCATTATCTCTCCCGCAGGCCCAATGCACGACATTTCTCACGGCGAACGACGGATCTACAGATTAAGAGACCGCCCTCGCTGGCAATCTGTAAGTGTACGTCGCCTCTTGGGAAACACCTTCTCCACGGAACACAATCGTTTCACCGCGTATGTCGGAACTGTTTTATTCGACTCACTCAAAATACTCTTGACATACGAAGTGAATTTATGCACAATAGGCCTTAACAGGAGTTGATATCCCTCACATGAAAATCTTCCTTAGACTCATTGGGTACGGACTTCGCAACAAGGCCCTCGTCGTCGGCGCGTACGCCGCCATGGCCCTTTCCGTGGCCTCCGGTCTCGCTATGCCCTGGCTGGCGGGTTCGGCTATCGACGAGGCCCTCAACCGCGCCATTGAGGAGGGAAAACTCACCGCACTTTTCATTCTCGCCGGTTCAATACTCCTCGCCGGGGCGCTGCGTGGAGTCTTTAGCTACGCCCAAAACTACCTCGCCGAGGCCATCTCCCAGAAGACCGCCTACGACATCCGCAACGACATCTTCACTCGACTTCAGAACCTCAGCTTCGGGTTCCACGACAAACAGCAGACCGGTGACCTCATGTCCAAGGCCACCGCCGACGTCGAGGCCGTACAGAGGTTCATGAGCTCCGCTCTCATTCGCGGCCTTTCCATGCTCGCCACCTTCGCCTTCGTGGCCGTAATCATGGCCTCCTTCAACTGGCGGCTCGCCATCGTCGTCATGCTCTTCGTGCCCCCCGTTCTTTGGCGCGCTTTCCAAATGTCCCGTAGGCTCCGTCATATATGGGGCGCAGTCCAGGAAGAGACCGGCAAAATGACCGCCGTCCTCCAGGAGAATATCGCCGGCATCAAGGTCGTCAAGGTCTTTGGAGCGCGCAGGTACGCCGAGGAGCAATTCGCGGAACGCTCCGACGCCGTCCGCGACCTCACCTACCACGCCACCAAGCAATTCGCCCTTCACGGCTCCCTGATGACCTTCATCTTCACCGCTGCCACAGGGGCCGTGCTCTGGTTCGGTGGACAGGAGATCGCCGCCGACCGCCTTACCGCCGGTCAACTCGCTTCCTTCATCCTTTACATAGGCATGATGGCCATGCCCGTCCGCATGATGGGCTTCATGGTCAATATGTTCTCCCGCGCCCACGCCGCAGGACAGCGCATCTTCGACGTTATCGACGCCGAGACCTCGGTCAAGGAGAGACCAAACGCCCGCCCACTCAACGGAGTCAGCGGACACGTCAAGTTCGAACGGGTCTCCATGAGCTACGAGCAGGCCGACACGCCGGTCGTTCACGGTATCGAATTCGAGGTACAGCCCGGTCAGCTCGTCGCCATTCTCGGCGCGCCCGGCTCCGGGAAGAGCACTCTCGTCCACCTCGTGCCTCGCTTCTACGACGTGACCGACGGCGCCGTGATCATTGACGGCATGGACGTTCGCGACGTAACCCTCTCGTCCCTCAGGCGAAACGTAGGCATCGTCATGCAGGACGTATTCGTATTCGGCGCGTCGATCCGCGACAACATCGCCTACGGTGCCGAAGACGCCACAACCGACCAGATCATAGAGGCCGCGAAGATCGCCCAGCTTCACGACTTCGTCGAGCAAACCCCGCGGGGCTACGACACATATGTCGGCGAACGAGGCGTCCGGCTATCCGGTGGCCAGCGCCAGCGGCTCGCAATCGCCAGGACCCTCCTCATCGACCCCCCGATCCTCATTCTCGACGACTCCACATCAAGCGTCGACATGGGCACCGAGTATCAGATCCAGCAGGCGCTCCAGGAAGTCATCGCAGGCCGTACCACCTTCGTCATCGCCCATCGCCTCTCAACGGTCCGACGCGCAGACCTGACGCTCGTTCTCGACAAGGGCGAGATCGTAGAACGTGGTTCGCACGACGAGTTGATGGCGCTCGAGGGTTTCTACAAGAACATCTACGACATGCAACTCCGCCCTCAACAGGACCAGGCCCCTCTGGCAAGCCCGTAGCTCGATGGCTACGTCATCAGCTTCCCGTCCGCCTGTGCGAAGCATCGTGCCACGTAGTGCGGCGCGACCGTGACCCGCACACTATCCCCCGGCTCGAACCGTTTATGGTGTGGACGCTCCGCCCGTACCACCGCTCCCGACGGTAGTTCGATCACATACAGGTCGGAAATCCCCTGAAACGTTCTCGACAGCACCCTCGCGCTCCCCTCGGGCGACCGAGTCACCTCGATGTCGTCGGGCCGCGTCATCACTTCACACAGCCCAGAGCTCTCCCCGCTCATCGGGAATGAGCCAAGCTCGGTCTTTACTGTTCCGTTCGAATATTCAGCCGGAAGGAAGTCCGCAACGCCGAGGAAGCCCGCCGCAAACCTCGTTTCCGGCTCGTGGAACACCTGCTCCGGCGTGCCCGATTGCTCGATACGCCCCTCATTAATGATCGCTATCCGGTCTCCCATGAACAGGGCATCGTCCTGGTCGTGCGTCACGAACACTACGGTCACGCCAGCGTCTGCAAGGATTGACTTGACCTCTCCCCTGATTCGCGCCCGCAGGTCTGCATCCAAGTTCGAGAACGGCTCGTCCAGCAGCAGCACTGCCGGATTCGGGGCCAAAGCGCGGGCCAACGCCACCCGCTGTTGTTCCCCGCCCGACAACTCGTGAGGGTACCGCCGTTCCAGGTGAGTGAGCCGCACAAGTTCCAGAGCTTCTCTGAGACGCTCCGACCGTTCACTCGCTCCAAGCTTGTGGAGTCCGAACGCAACGTTCTCGCCGACCGTCTTGTGCGGGAATAGCGCATGTTCCTGAAAGACTATCCCGACTCGCCTGCGCTCGGGCGGCACGTGTGTCTTGAGGCCGGAAACGACCTCTCCACGCAGGGATATTTCACCAGCGTCAATTGACTCGAACCCGGCGATTAGGCGCAGCGTCGTCGTCTTGCCGCTACCGCTTGGCCCGACAATCGACAGGATCTCTCCCGGCTGCACCGCGAGATCGACGCCCTCCACCGCCGCCACTTCGCCGTACCGCTTGGTCAACCCGTTGCAGCGCACTGCGAATGTGCTCACGAGTAGTCACTCCCGGAGGAGGTCGACTCCCCGAAATCGCGTGTCACGAGAAAGGCCATGGGTAATGAGGATATCACGATGAGCAAGAGCGCCGGTGCCGCCGCCTGCGCGAAGAACGCCTCCGTGGAAGCCGACCACACCGCGGTTGCCAGCGTCTTGAATCCCAGCGGGCCCAGTATCAGCGTAGCGGGAAGCTCCTTCATAGCTATCAGGAACACCAATGCAGCTCCCATGAGGATGCCCGGCACGATGAGTGGAGCGGTGACCGTCCGCATAGTCTGCAGGGGACCGCGGCCTAGACCTCGCGCTGCGTCCTCAAGACTCGGACTGACCTTGAGCAGCGCGGCTCTAGTTGCACCCATCGCCGCAGGCAGAAAGAGCACAACATATGCGAACACCAACAGCCATGCTGTCTGATACACGGGTCTTGCGTAGTTGACTGCAAAGAATACCAAGGCCAGGGCTACTACGATCCCCGGCAGGGCGAATCCGGTGAAGCTCATACGCTCGATGACATTGGAAAGCCTACCGGGATGCCGCACGACCATCACAGCGACGGGAATGGAGCAGACCGCGGCAACGAACGCAGCAGCGCCCGACACGACTAGGGAATTCACCGTAGCGCTCCAGAGCAGGAGCAGCGGTTCGCCCACCAGTAATCCCCGCACGAGCCAGTGCAGCAGCACTCCTGCCGGAATCCCCAACGCCATCACCACCACGAAGCCCGCGAATGCCAGCGCGGGCCATCTCCATCGCCCCAGTCGGACAACCTCGGCCTTCCGCGAAGCCCCGGAGCCGGTGCGGTGATACCGAATACGTCCGCGCGTGTACGAGTCAATGAGAACGATGGCCAGTGCCATCCCGACCAGCGCGAGCGATAGGACCCCAGCAATGCTCCGGTCGAAGGCCGTCTGGTATTGTTGGTAGATTACCCACGTGAACGTCGGGAACCGCATCAGGGACACGGCGCCGAAGTCGCTCAGCGTGTAGAGGGCCACGAGCAGGGAGCCGGAGATTATGGCGGGGCGGAGCTGCGGCAGGGTCACTCGGAACGCCGTGCTCATCCTCCCGTGTCCGAGGGTTCGCGCCGACTCTTCAAGCGCGGGATCGAGTCCTTGGAACGCCCCCTTGACTGTGAGCAGAATGTACGGGTAGCTCAGAAGTATCAGCACCAGCGCCGCGCCCGGCAGGCCGTAGATGGCCGGCAGGCGATCCACACCCAGCGGTTCGAGGGCCTGCTGCAGAACGCCGCGCGGCCCAAGAACTGATATGAACAGAAAGGCTCCCACGAAAGTCGGCACGACCAGCGGCATGGCAGTCAGTACCGACCACACCCGACGAAACGGTAGGTCGGTCCGCGACGTAAGCCAGGCGAGCGGCACGGCCAAGAGAATCGAGAACCCAGTAACCACGACCACGAGCAGCGTCGTTCTGCCAATGATTTGAAGCGTACGGACACGGAACAGAAGCTCCCATGCCTCGGTCGTCGCCCCCGCGCCGCGTATAGCCAAGTAGGCTATGGGGAGCAACATGGCGAGGCCGACCAATACGGCCGGGACCATAACCATCGCGGGAGGTCGCCTCGAAAAGTCTTGCCGACCCCGCCGGGGGAGGTGCTCTCCGGCGGGGTCGGCAAGCGGGGGTGGTCCTTCTGCAATCAAGGGGGCGGTGACTTCTCCGTTACAAGGCTACTCGAGGATACCAAGCTCGCGAAGCAGGCGCTGTGTGCCTTCCAGATCGGCGAGGTCCGCCATGTCGACGTCCGGCTTGTCGATCTCATCAATCGGCGTCAGGAGGCGGTTCGTCTTGACTCCCTCGACGAGGGGATACTCGTAGGTCTGCCCCGCAAAGTACTGCTGACCAACCTTCGAGAGCATGAACTTGAGGAACTTCTCAGCGTTTTCTTGGTTTTGGCTCGTCTTCAGGATACCTGCCCCAGCGACCAATACAAGGCTTCCTGGCCCGCCGGCAGTCGGATGGTAGTTTCGCGCGCCGAATGCATCGCCCTCTTCCTGGAGAAACCGATGGAGGTAGTAGTGGTTGACGAGGCCGATGTCAATCTCGCCTGCCGCGGCAGCAGCTACCTGAGGAGTGTTCTTTGGGTAGATGCCTGGTTCGTTGGCCTTGATGCCCTCTAGCCACTCGATCGTTTTCTCCTCTCCCCACAGCACTCTCATGGCCGTTACCATCGCCTGGAAAGAGCCATTCGTCGGGGCCCAGCCCAACCTGCTCTTCCACTTCGGATCGGTCAGGTCGAAAATCGATGCGGGGAGATCGTCCTCTGAGAGGCGATCGGTGTTGTAAACGAGGGTACGCGCACGTCCGGAGATTCCGACCCAAAGCCCGGTCGGCGACTGAGCCCAGCCGGGAACAAGGCCTGCGATATCACCCGACAATACGTTAAGCATTCCAGCCTGCGCGACAGCTCCAAGACCTCCTGGGTCCTGCGCGAAGAACACATCGGCAGGACTATTGCCGCCCTCTTCGAGGATCGTCGCCGCGATCTCTCCTGTGCTTCCGTACTTTGTCGAAACGTCTATACCCGTCGCCTCGCGAAACTGCTCGATGATCGGGCCGACCAGAGATTCGCTTCGTCCTGAGTAGACGACCAGCGAACCGGGGTCGCTTGCTACTTCAACGATCTGAGGCTCAGGCGTTGGGGCAGGCCGAGTTGTTGGGGCAGGTTTAGTAGACTCCGACTGGCTGCCGCACGCAACGGTCGCAACCAATGCTAGAGCCCCTAGACTGCACAATAACACTTCCTTCCAGAATGTTCGCACGTTTCGTAGTACCTCCTGCTAGCGTAGTGTCGTTAGCAGTATATACATACTCGTTTCTTAAGCAATACTTACTCTATTGCCCTGTCTACACGACTCATTTGAATCGGAGGCAAAAGGAAAGGGAGACGGTCTACCGTCTCCCTAGATTGCTTCGACTGAGTTTCTGTAACCGTCCTACTTCTAAATGATGAGCCCCACGGCTACGACTCCGGCAGCGATCACTATAAGAAGCGCAGAATATCGAAGGGCCAGAAACGCTCCCCTAGAATAGCGGGGAACTCTAGAGCGATAGGTGCGGGTCGTGATCGTCGTCATAGTGCTTCCTAATCTACTCTCTATTATCGTCCAGTCGCGAATTATCGTCCATGGGACATGATACAAGCAGTCCACCCTTCCTTGTCAAGTACGTACAGCGACATTTCCGTGCTCTTTGCAATCTGATCAGTATTGACACTTCATCCGTAGAACACCGCACAGTGTGCCCTAAAATGGCACCGAGGGTGAATCCGACGTGCTCGAGGGATCATCCAATACATACATCACCCTACCGGACTGGGACGTTATGCCAGCTAGAATATTCATCTTGAGCATCCTCATCATAGGTCTGGCGTTCCTGATCATTCCCGCCGCACGGTATCTGATTTGGGGGCCTGAACTTGACAGCGAGGTGGTCTCCATACCTGACGATCCCGGGGTGGAAGGGGACCGGGAGTTCGAAATCGTACGCCTCCTGGGCAAGGACGCCATTCCCGCGATCGTTGAGCCGGAGTTTGTTTCGGCTATGGAGGCAGCCCGATGGATGACGGCGGATGAAGGCGTGCTTGGCGTCTCAATCGGCGGGGAGCACAAGGCCTACCCCGTCTCGATGCTGAGCCGCCACGAAATCGTGAACGATGTGGTGGGGGGTGAGCCGGTCGCCGTCACCTGGTGACCGCTGTGCTACTCGGGAATAGGTTATTCCCGCCTCATCGACGGACAAGAGCACACCTTCGGCGTGTCGGGCAAGCTCATTATGAACGCGCTCGTCATGTACGACCACCAGACCGATACGCTCTGGAGTCAGTTTCTGGGTAAGGGCGTCGAGGGTTCACTGGCCGGAAAGACTCTTGACTTGACGCCGCTAATCCATACGACCTGGGAGGCCTGGAAGGCCGCTCACCCCGAAACGCTGGTGCTCGACAAGCGTGGCCGATACCAAGGCGACCGATATGAGGGTTACTACGAGAGCTCCGAACCCGGAGTAATCGGCGAGCGCGTCGAAGACGACAGGCTGCATACCAAGGCGCTCGTCGTCGGTGTCAATTTGGCCGGCATTTCCAAAGCCTATCCCATTGGAACCCTGGCCAAGCAGGGCGTGGTCAATGACGAGGTAGGAGGCGTGAGCGTAGTTGTCGTTTTCGATCGCATTTCAAGCACGGGCGTAATGTACGAGTCCCGCGTAGGCGAGCATCACTTTACCTTTGAGACTTTCGGGGAAGAGGACGGCCTTCGATCGATGCTCCGCGACCGTGAGACCGGCACAATGTGGGAGGCCTTTACCGGAGTTGCAACAGAAGGGCCTCTCGCCGGGACGAAGCTGAAGCGAGTGCCGTCTCATCTGTCGTTCTGGTTCGCATGGACGGACTGGAACCCGGAAACTGAGCTTTACACAACCGCCGAGTGAGACACCGTTCGTCTATTCTTTAGACTGCCGACGTCGACGGCGATGGAATAGGTACCATCCGGCACCCAGGGCGACAGCCGCAACCGATACTCCGATGGTCAACAGCTCGAAGTTCTCGGTCAGGAACTTTTCGATCTCTTCACCCAACAGAAAGACCAAGACGCCAATCGTTCCAAATCTAGCACCACGTCCAATGGCCGAGGCAATGACGAACTTGCGCCTGTCCATGCGCCACACGCCCGCCGCGATAGCGAACACCTTGTATGGCACGGGGGTGAAGGCCGCGATGAGGATGGCCCAGACGCCGAATCGCTCGAAGAGTCGATCGACATATGCCACCCGACTCTCGCTAAACATCTTTGCAAGGATGGGTCTTCCAAGCCGCATGCCGAGCGCGTGGCCCACGACCGCGCCGGCGACCGATGCAACGGCAACGAGCACCCCGAGCAGGGCCGCGATCGGCTGCTGGACAATAGCCACGGCCAGAAGTAATGGGTCGGGAGGTATGGGGAAGAAAATCGACTCGGCGAAAGAGCTGACAAGCAGAACGACAATGGCCCAGTCGCTATCCGCGAATCCGAGGAGCCAGTCGGAGAGGTCGTGGAGGAGCTCTCTCATCGAATAGGCGGCTACGATTCCCTTTCGACGTTCAAGCGAAAGTCGTAGGTCTCGCCGTCAATGTTCACGCCGATACTCCGAACGACTTCCTCGGAGGGGCCGGCAATGGGCACGGGTTGAGTGATCGGATGTCCGTCTTCTGACTCCACCGCGAAGACGACATCGTCGAGCGAGATCGACATTACGGGAAGCTGGCCTTGACGGGCTACTGATCGGATGACGGACTCCTGTTCCTGCAAGGCATCCTGGGACTCTTCGACTGTTACCTGGCGAAAGCTGACGCTTTGGCCGGGCAGGGCCTGAGCAAGATTGGGTAGATCGGCGGAGATAACCGTCGCAATCTTGGTATAGCCTCCCGTAGTGCCTCTGTCTGCCAGGAGGACACGGGGCATACCGTCGCCGTGAATTTGAACAGCCCCGGGCGGGTTGCCGTCCGATACAATGTCGGCTCCCTCCAGATGGTCTAGCTTCGGGCCATCGAGCATGTAGCCCATTCGATCGGAGTCTGCATGTACCCGGAATCGAGATGTCAGGAACTTCGACAGAGCGTTTGAGTCGAATGCGTGATCCTGCGGCCCCAGGACGACACGCAGGCGATGGATTCCCCCATAGACTGGGCCCGTGTAGTCTCTCGGCAGCTGCTTTGGTATGAGAGCGTCCGGTTTGGTGGGCAAAGTAGACAAGCTGTCACCTACTTGGAGCGCACGGCCATCCAGGCCGCCAAAGCCGCCCTTCAGATAGGTCGAGCGGCTTCCCATTACCATGGGCACGTCTATGCCGCCCCGAACGGCGACGTATGCCCGCATTCCGTCACGGAGGTCACCGAACGCCAGGACACTTCCTTCTGTGATTTCGACCGACTCCCACATAGGCAATGGCTGCCCATCGACCTCAGGGGAGATGTCGGCGCCCGTGACGGCGATCCAGGTCGAGGCCAGGAACTCGATCCTGGGGCCCCGAACGGTAACCTCTAGCGCGGCGGCGTCCTGGTCGTTGCCAGCCATGAGGTTCGCCATGCGCAGGGCAAACTGGTCCATTGCGCCGGAAACGGGCACACCATAGCGTTGGTAGCCGTAGCGTCCACGGTCTTGGACCGTGGTGAGGAGGCCTGGGTCAAGAATTTCCAGGGTGGTCACGGTCATGCCTTGATCGATTTCGTGACTTTGTACTCGCCCGATGCAACCTGCTGCTCAATGTGTCGGTATTCACCCTCGTCGGACAGTGGCACAAAGCGAACGAAGTCACCGGCATCGATTAGTGAGGGAGGAGTCCTCGAGACATCGAATAGTCGCAGAGGGGTACGTCCGATTAGTTGCCACCCGCCGGGACTCTCGATGGGATAAACGCCCGTCTGTGCCTCGGCGATCCCGACAGACCCAGCGGGGATGACCCCTCTCGGAGTGGCGTGCCTCGGAGTGGCGATTCGCTCGGACATTCCGCCAAGGTACGGAAATCCTGGAGTGAATCCCATCATGTAGACTGGATATTCGATTCGGGAGTGGAGGCCGATGACCTCGTCGGTGCTCACGCCGGCATTCCGGGCCACAGATTCGAGGTCGGGGCCATGTTCTCCACCGTACAGGACGGGGACGTGGACGACGGTCGAAGCGTCCTGAGACACTTCGGTAGCGCCGCCTCGAATGCCGACTAGACGTTCCTTCATGTCCGTGTACGTGAACTGTGCAGCGTCGTATTCGACGAGAAGGGACCGGTAGGTCGGGATGATATCGACGATTCCGGGGAATGCCTCACGGGCGATGGCCCTATGAAGGGAGTGAACGCGACGGTTGCACTCGATGCTAATCTCGTCTCCCAGTTCTATGACAATAGCCCTGTCGCCGGCGGCAAGGAATTTCGGCGCTTCGTACATAGAGTGATTCTATACGAGCTGCGACAAGGGTGTAACGGCGACGGACTCGGAATCAAGCCGCTGGCGTAGGGCTCTTGCCATCTCGACGGCGCCCGGAGTATCACCGTGGATGCACAGGCTGTCGGCCTGGACCTCGATGGTATCGCCGTTTACTGCCGTTGCCTTGCCCTCCCGTACCATCTGTAAGCTGCGGTCGGCCACTTCGTCGACATCGTGAAGCACGCTGCCTTCTTTCGAGCGTGAGACGAGAGTGCCATCGGGGTTGAGGGCACGGTCGGCGAATATCTCGCTAGCCACGCGAAGGCCCATGTCTTGAGCAATATCGACCCACCTCGAACCGGCGAGGGCTATCAGAATGAGATTGGAGTCTACTTCAAGGATCGCCTCGCAAATGGAACGCGCCAGATCCTCATCAACTACAGCGCGGTTGTACATCGCACCGTGTGGTTTGACGTGCTGAAGGCGATGCCCAGACGTGAAAGCTTGGAGTGCTCCGATCTGGTAGATAACATCGTTCTTGGCTTCTTGGGGGGAGACCTCGATGTTACGTCGACCAAAGCCTACGAGATCCGGGAAGCTGGTATGGGCACCGACGGCTACGCCGTGATCCTCAGCCAGCCGAACGGTTTCACGCATCCATTGCGGGTCGCCGGCGTGGAACCCGCACGCGACGTTTGCGGAGCTTATGTACTTGATGACCTCTTCGTCGAGACCCATCTTGTACATTCCGAAGCTCTCGCCCATATCGCAGTTCAAGTCAATGGTGTCCGCCATAGCGGCCAGCCCCTAGGAGAATGACTCTGGCGTGGATCCTGTACCTGGCTTTAAGTATACCAAGTCCCTGAAGCCGTTTAGGCTGCAGGGACTACGGTGTGGCTCTACTTGGATGAACGTTTGCCCCGTGGAAGTGGCCCGAAAATAGACAGAGTCTACAATCCGAAGCGCAATTCTTCAGGACGGCTAAACAGGCGCGAGAGCCGTTATGGTCTCGCGCCTGTTTTGTCCTTTCCCGAATCTTAGTGGACGATAGCGCAGACGGCGTAGACGGTGAGTTTCCAGCTCGAGGCATTGTCACCCACTTCGGTCGCGTTGGCGACCCATCCACCTGGAGTCTCACCTGCCAGTCCAGTCGGGCGGGAACCTGCGATAGCAACGCCAGAGGCAACAGCACCGTTAGACAAGGTAACCAATCCGCCGCCGGCTATTGCAGTCAGTTCCGAACCGGATTCTTCACAGAGCACCGTTACCGACTTATTGTCGCTATCCAGCTCGCTGTCCTTCGTCACGATCTGAAGGCCGCTGACTCCGGGGTCGCCCTTTTCGCCCTGCGGGCCGTGCGGTCCGGCCTCGCCTTGCTGTCCTACAGGACCGCGCTGACCGGCAGGACCTTGCGGACCCTGCTGGCCTTCCTGTCCTTGCGGGCCAGGCTCTCCCTGCGGCCCCTGAGCTCCCTCCGGGCCTTGAGCTCCCTGTGGGCCACGTTGGCCTTCCGGTCCCAGCGGACCAGTCTCGCCTTGTGGGCCCTGAGCTCCCTGTGCGCCTTGAGGACCCTGCGGTCCCTGCTCGCCGGCAGTGCCCTGTGGTCCTCGTTCGCCCGTGGGGCCAGCGGCACCTTGCGGTCCGGTATCACCCTTTATGCCGCGCTGGCCAATGGGCCCCTGAGGTCCAACCGGACCTTGTGGTCCCGGAGGACCTTGAGGTCCTCCCGGATCGCCAGGGTCACCCTGCTCGCCCTGTGGGCCGGTATCACCGGTGTCGCCCTTCTCGCCCTGTGGGCCCTCTGGGCCCTGTTCACCTTGAGGCCCTTGCGGTCCACCCGGATCGCCCTGTGGGCCCTGCTCGCCCGGCTCACCCTGAGGGCCTTGAGAACCCTGCGGACCCGTGGCGCCCGTGGCGCCCCGCTCACCCTGAGGTCCCTGTGGTCCAGGAATTCCCGGTGCGCCCTCCAGCCCTATCGGGCCACGCGCGCCAGCCGGCCCCGTCAAGCCTTGGGGACCAGTGGCACCCTGCGGGCCCCGAGGTCCTGCGGGGCCTTGAGGTCCCGTCGCTCCTTGCGGGCCTGTCTCTCCTTGCGAGCCCTGCGGGCCTTGTGCACCATTGGCACCTGCCGACCCTCTCTCCCCTGCGGGGCCCCGCTCTCCCTGAGGACCGGTGTCGCCGGCACAGGCAGAAGCAAGCAAGACAGTAACGATCATGACCATAAAGGCCGCGATGCCGAAACGTCTGCGAACAAAACCTCTAGACATTTAGCTTCTCCTTCTGTTGATCTACCAAGCACAATACGAGTTCTAAAGCGTCGCAGGTAGAATACTATCCAAAGTTTATTCGGTCAACCACACTTTGTACTTGACGAGTAGGGGAAT
The DNA here is from genome assembly GCA_026713145.1 of Chloroflexota bacterium. Lineage (GTDB taxonomy): Bacteria > Chloroflexota > Dehalococcoidia > Lucifugimonadales > VXLM01 > VXLM01. The sequence continues at coordinate 12,471 of JAPOPA010000333.1, read as the reverse complement.
TGCATTGAAATTCTTGAGTCAGAGGGCAGATTTCCAGAATTTGCTGGATAACGCCGACCTACAGAACGAGGATATACTAAATGTTGGGTCTACGGAAGGGGGTAACTCAAAAGGTGGTGTCTATTGCTCTTGACGGGCGGTGTCTTCCAACTCGTGACCTCATTGACTATCTCCTCCCGGACTCCGTACAATGCGAGGACGCACATAGATTATCAGAGGAGGCGTGTCGGCATGGCCGTCACCGCTACTAGACAGACCCCTGCTCCGTTGACGATCCATATAGACGAGGCTGCCGTCGAGCATGTCCGCGCATTTGCCGAACAATCCGGCAAACCGGACGCGAATCTCCGTGTATCAGTCAAGGGCGGAGGATGTTCCGGCCTTACGTACATGCTTGACCTCGTAGACGAGCCGCGTGATGACGACAAGGTCATCAGCGAGCATGGATTGCAGCTGTACGTGGATCGCAAGTCCTACATTTTTCTCGCCGGTACTACCCTCGGCTACTCCGGAGGCCTGAACGGAAAAGGCTTCGTCTTCGACAACCCAAATGCCAAGACAACGTGCGGGTGCGGGACCTCCTTCGGCATCTAGGAACTGATGAGAATCAGCCAGGCTAAACCGTTCTCATACGGGGTAAGGGTGGTATCCTATGAGACCGTACGGGGTTTGGTGCCCCAGTACCCAGTAAGACCACAGGGAGACTCAAGCAGGTGCCAGCAGCAAGATCACAGCGTGTCGCTGAGCGTAAGCTTCAGCGAAAGCGCCCCATTCGTTCCAGAGCGAAGACATTCGTCCGTAAGGCCCGCATTTCGATCGCCTCGGAGGATATGGAAGCGGCAGAGGCCGCCACGATGCAGGCCATCGTGGCGCTCGACAAGGCTGCTCAGAAGGGGGCCGTACACAAGCGCAACGCTGCGCGCCGCAAGTCCCGGCTCCTACGTCGACTGAACACCGCAAAAGCCTAGGCACTTTTCTTACCTCCTGCATAAGTGTTGACACACCCTCGTCTGTGTGCTACGTTTGTTCGGAACATCAGTACGCTATACGTACCAAACTGCACGAGGTGACGTCCGAACATGAAGAAGAAGCTCTCCACGAAGCAGGAAGCTATTGTCGAGTTTATCCAAGGGTTCCTGGAGGACCACCACTTCCCCCCAACGGTTCGTGATATTCAGGGGGGCTGCGAGATCAGCTCGACGTCGGTGGTCGACTACAACCTACGGATTCTCCAGCGCGAAGGATACATCCGTCGACGGTCCGAAGTCTCACGGGGGATTGAGCTTCTCAAGGACTCCTCAGGCCGTGAAGCAAGATCCGAAAACGTCGTGGGCGTGCCGGTGTTCGGGAGCATCGCGGCGGGTCAGCCTTTACATATACCCGGTGCGGCGGCGAGGAGTGACGCGGACGAGGTTGTCGACCTTCCCTCATTCTTGACGCGCGGGAATCCCGAGGTGTTTGCCGTGCGGGTCAAGGGCGAGTCGATGATCGATGCCTTGGTAGCCGACGGCGACCTGGTCGTCATGGAGCCCGCTGTCGACGCACGAAACGGCGAAATGGTTGCTGCTGAGATTAACGGAGATGAGGTGACCCTCAAGCACTTCTTCATGCAGAACGGCACCGTAACTCTTCAGCCCGCCAATGCCCTGATCGACCCGATCATCGTGCCCGCTGACAAGGTTCAGGTCAAGGGAAAGGTCGTAGGCGTCGTACGCAGCATGTATAACTAGGCCACGCCCGTTGCAACGGGTCCGCCCGGTCTATACAGCTTGGCTTACCCAAGGGATGAACGGTTGCCATTCTTCCATGATGTTCCGGTGATGGAAGAGCGCGTAGGGATCCGGGCGAGGCGCCTTCGGTTGTCGGGCCAACCTCATGGTTGCCTCCGCAGGAGTGCGTCCGGCCTTTCTATGGTTGCAAGGGATGCACGCCGTCACCACATTGTCCCAAGTGTGCTGACCATTCCTAGACCTAGGAACGATGTGGTCGATTGTTAGACTCTTCCCTTGCGTTCCACAGTACTGACAAGCAAACCCGTCTCGGTGAAAGATCGCCCTTCGGGAGAGTTTGCGCTGCATCACAGGCTTTTTCACCATGTAATACAGCCTGATGACGGACGGGATTGTGAAAGATTCTCGAATCGTATGAATGTCGCCTCTTCCATTGGCAAGTAATTCAGCCTTGCCTACACCCAGCAGTACCATCGCCCGCCGTACGTTGCAGATGTTGAGCGGCTGGTAGTTTTGGTTCAGCACCAGAACCGGGGTATTGAGAATCACTGCCATCATCTAGTCTATCCGATGCTGTCTCTTAGAAACTCAAGTGATCTTTGAAAGTCACCCGGAATCAATCCAAGCGAGTCTGCCGGAAGAGAACTCGCCCCTTGTACGAAGATGGGCACGAATGTCGACTCGACCAATGACGACTCGAGACCTTCGCGCACAGTCTTGTCGGTCGAGTCGAGTGTATACGTTAGACGCATTATACCAACGAGCAGCGCTCCCGACACAGCAACTCCGAGGACGACCCCGAGGACCAAGCCGCCTACCCGATCAACGATGTTTGAAGCGCCCATGGTGCCGACGCCGAGCGCGGTCCTGATTGACGGCCACACCTTCCCGCCAACATATATGACGATGCCCATTATGACGGTAAATGAGACCACCGTGACTACCCGTTCGTCTTCAAGAAAGAGCTTGAAGAACGTACCCACGAGCGTTCCGAGTTGGGCGGCGACCAGCCATCCTAGGAAGACGACAACTGTGCAGTAGAATGCCCCAAGGATACCTACCCTCAGGCCTACCAAAAGTCCGATGACCAAAACGGCGATAAGGATGAAATCTAACCAGTTCACGGGCTGCGTTTCCAGGTATTACCCACGTCTTGGACTTTTTCGGAGTTTATCACAGCCCAATTGGGAAGATATAGAGAGGGCGTGAGTTACGCCGAGGGCGTCCTACAGCAGCGAGGCAATGAGGGCGCCAGCGATCATCACTGCTCCTACGGCGATCACAAACCAGCCGAGATTCATCCTGTCGGCGACCGACATCAGGGTCTTTATCGTCAACAGTCCGACGACGAATGCCACACTCGCGGCAATGATGGCCTCCGGGTCGAAGACGAGCCCGGACTCTATTCCGACATAGAGAGAGGCGGCGAGACTTACGGGAATGCTCAGCAGGAAGCTCAACGTCAACGCACGTTTGCGGTCGACTCGGCGCGACAACAACGCGGCTACGGTCATGCCAGATCGGCTAAGGCCCGGTATCACCGAGAATCCCTGCGCCACACCAACGAGCAGAGAGTCGATTAAGTTCAGCTCTTCCCGTACATCCTGGTCCGATGCTCGCCGTCTCAGTTGGACATATCCGGTAACAACCATGAAGCTACCGGTCAGGCCGGCTGCAACCGAGCCGCCTACGGAGGAAATATCTCTCAGGACCAGTAAGAGTGGCAAGCCCACAACGCCGCTGACAAGCGTCGCAATTGCGAGGAAACGGACGGTCGGAGACGGAGTCTGTGGCCTAGCCAGGAATTCTCGGATGACGTCTACGATGTCGCGCCGGAGGGCGATGAGAACGGATGGCACTGTACCCAAATGGAGCCAGACCGCAAAGCCGACCGCTTCGTCGAGCGACGAATCAAAAGTCAGTGCGTAGACGCCTGCTACGACGCCCTCCGAGCTCACCGGAAGCCACTCGACGAGTCCCTGCAAGAGCCCCAATAAGGCAGCGGCTTCCACGTCAGGCTCTCACCGGTCGATGTTCAAGCGGCTGTTCCATTTCAGTCAATAATCGACGAAAGCACCGAGTCCGTCAACAGAGGAACACTAGGCTGTGTTGACATATCCCGTCATTCCCGCAAATGCAGGGGTGTGGATTCACATTGGCGAGCGAACGTGGTCCCTGAACTGAATTCCGCCATCGCGTGAATGACGAGATGAGTCTGGATGGCACAGATATCCCCTCGAATGTCAACGCGACCTAGCCTGTTCGAGGCTCATGAACGTGCCTAAGTGTTGCCGCCTAAGGGAAGTTCAGCCAGTGAAGTGTATTGGGGTCCTTCAGGCTGAAGGAAGCTGCGAATTAGGCTGACATGATCGACGGAAATCTGAAGCCCCGACCGAAACTCCGCAGAAAAGAGGGCTTCGGCAGCCTTTCGGCGTTCTGCGAGGGATGTTCGGTCACGCATTCGGGCGATGGTTAGGTGTGGTCTGAACTCTCGAGAATCGGGCTCGATGTCGACCTGTTCGAGCGCAGTCTCGATGCGGCGGTGGGCGTCCTGAAGGGATGCTACGTCCTCCTCCAGCCCGACCCACAGGACACGGGGACTCTTGGTGTTGGGATACACACTGACGTTTCCCAGTCGGATTGTGAACGGGCGAATCGTTTTGACGGTGTGGGCCAAGGTATCGATTATCGAGTCGACCTGCCGCGCGTTCACGTTGCCAAAAAACTTGAGCGTGAGATGCATATTTTCGGGTCTGACGGGTCTCAGCCCACCAATTCTGGCTTGTGCCATTTGTTCAGCGAGATGACCCAAGGTGGCGGTCACGTCGTCCGGAAGCTTGATGGCTAGGAACGCGCGGATTTCGTGTCTCATGCGATATCATGCATCTGGCCGGGACCTCCTCGGTCGCGTAATCGTGAAATATCCTCCCGTACTATACTACGAATCCGCGACAGGCTTTGGTTTCTACCATTGAGAGGTGACAGAGTTTGCATGACCGTTCACGATGGCATACCCTACCCTTCCACGTTGCCTGACGACGTGCGGAGGAACGATGTCCGGTGAGATCATCGGAATGGAAGACATGAAGGCGATCTACGAGGTCACAGACCGATTTGAGATCGACCGCGAGACGATTAGCGTGCCGTTGGAGAAAGTGGGAGCCGGGTCGTTAACCGCAAATGACGACGGCAGTATTGAAATCGTTGCTCCGGCTTCGATGCCGATAAAGGACTGGCAGCCGATGCTGGAGGACGGCATTCGCGAGCTTGGCTTTTCCCTCGGCGACGATGGTGAGCCGTGGGACTAGCGAGGTAACTCTCTATGCGTTGGCGTTCGGCGGTCTCGGAAAGTTCGTCTCTTGACACGGCACTTGTCGAGTGCGGACAAGCAATCCGCGCAGAGATGGGACACGTGGACACCGACCTCGTGGTCGTATTCGTCTCTCAAAATCACGCACCGGGATTTGACCGAGTCCCTGGGTTGGTCCGGAGAGAGTTCCCAAGAGGCACCATCGTGGGCTGTTCTGCCGGCGGAGTGATAGGGGACGGTCGAGAGGTGGAGCACCGACCGGGCCTTTCAATAGCAGCCGCACATCTTCCTGATGTGGTTGTTTCACCATTCCGCGTTGAGACGTCGGACATGCCTGATGCCGACGCCCCACCCGATCGATGGGAGGAGCTAGTCCACGTTTCGGGCCAAGAGCAAGCTCATTTCGTCTTGCTCGTCGATCCTTTCTCATTTGACGCCGAGCAGTTTGTGATGGGCCTGGACTTCGCATTCCAGTCAAGTGCAAAGATCGGAGGAATGGCAAGCGGAGGTCAGCGACCCGGAGGGAACGCGTTGTTCCTAACGGACCAGGTCTACCGTTCAGGGGCAGTGGGCTTGGCGCTCAGCGGGAACGTGACCGTCGATACGATCGTCGCCCAAGGCTGCCGGCCTATCGGGCGACCGATGCGGGTGACGTCTGTCAACCGGAACATCTTGACGGGCCTCGACGACGAAAAACCGATTGAAGTTCTCCAACGCACCTACAGCGGTCTATCCTCTAGCGACCAACACCTTGCTCGACAGGCGGTGTTCTTGGGCATAGCCATGGACTCGATGAACGAGACTCCCCAGCTTGGCGATTTTCTGGTGCGCAGCATTGTCGGTGGCGACCACGCCACAGGCACCTTATCCGTGGCCGAGGTACTCAGAGAAGGTCAGACCGTACAGTTCCATGTCCGCGACGCCGCGACATCGGCGCAGGACCTCGATCATATGCTGACGTCCTATTCGGAACGGGGACCAATTTACGAGGAGACGGGAGCGCTGCTATTCTCCTGCCTCGGACGCGGTGAACACCTCTATGGTCAACCCGACCACGACACGCAGATGTTCCGTGATAAGGTTAGCCCGATGCCGTTGACCGGTTTCTTCTGTAATGGTGAGATCGGCCCGGTCGGAGATTCGACGTTCCTTCACTCATACACTAGCTCATTCGGCATCTTCAGGCCCAAGAACTGATGAGAAACCGCTGGTACAAAGGCAACCTTCACACACACACTTCCCTGCTTGGTTCGACGGGACCGGAATCTCCCGAGAACGTCGTCCGTTGGTACGGGAGTCACGGCTATCACTGGCTGGCCATCACGGACCACAACGTACTCACCGAGTATGAGACCGACGAGTTGGTGATGGTGAGGGGCCAGGAGGTCGGCAAGCACATGCCTAGCGGCAATGGCCCGATCCATGTCAATGGCTTCGGTATTGAGAGTTCGGTCGAATTCGTTGATCTGGATGAAAAAGTACCAACGATGCAGGCCAGCATCGACGGCGTTCTCGCGGTCGGCGGTATGGCCTCGCTGAATCACCCAAACGACCGGGACAGCTTCACGCACGAGCACGTCCTGCAGACGACCGGCGCGAGTTTCGTTGAGGTGTTCAACGGAGGAGGCCCCAGCAAGAACAATGAAGGCGGCGACGGCAGGCCAAACACAGAAGAGATCTGGGACAGCATACTCAGCGGCGGTCAGCGTATCTACGGCATCGCAACTGATGACGCGCACACGTATGACGAGTTTCGGCCTGACCGCGCGAATCCCGGACGTGGATGGGTCTGGATTCGCGCACGTACTCTGGTCGAAGAAACTATCCTAGAGGCTCTGAGTCTGGGAGAGTTCTATGCGTCGACAGGCGTCGAATTAACAGACGTGTCGGCAACACCCTCGGATCTGTCCATCAAGATACAAGAGAACCCTGGCGAGTCGTTCGACACGAGGTTTATTGGCAGAAACGGTCGAGTCTTGGCGGAGCAAGTCGGCCTGCAACCTCGATACGTATTCGAGGGTGACGAGGGGTATGTGCGGGCTACGGTATTGTCGTCCACCGGCAGTAAGGCGTGGGTACAGCCGGTGTTTCTCACGTCTTACGAGTGATTTTTCAAGTTATGGCCCTTGTCTAAAGAGTCCTGCCCCATGTGGCCATGAGGGGCTCCGGGGGTAGCTCGACGACTTTATCGAACATGACGGATTGTCCCACCGCCTCGCAGAACTCCATGTATTGGACACCCTCGTCGAAAGATGGATGCACGGGCGTTCCCTCGCGGATTGCCTGAATGAACTCGGCGTCGGTGGTCTGGAGGCGTACCTCGTCCGGGTCAGGTTCTATGGGCTGCAATGAGGACATGCCGGCGGTAGCCCCGTGGATCTCGTCGTCGAATAATGTGTAGACGAGCGCGCCCTTGGAACCGTACAGTTCGATCTTGTGCGGGCCTGCGAATGACGCCTCGGTGGAGAACTGGTACGTGGCCGCGGCTCCGCATTTGAGTTCGGCGGAGATGGCTATCGAGTCGGGGACGTAGGCATCGACCATCTCCCCGTCAGCGTTTGCCACCTTGTCGAAATGGCGCCCGGCCCTCGCGGCGAGTGACATGGCTGGGCCGACCCAGCGGTTCAGCACCTCGATCCACATGCCCATGGTCAGCAGGTGGAGACCGGTCACATCGGGGTCACGACGCCAGTCGTAGGAGTCCCTGGGGGCCGGTGCGGCCATGCCGACGACACGGGCCTCGCGAAGCTCTCCAATGTAGTCGCCTTGTAGAAGGCGGAGCATGGTGCGGTCGCCCTTCAGTCCGGGCTGGGGGGGATACAGGCACGTCACCTTACCCGACCCGGCGGCCGCGTCACGCATCTCATGGGCTTCCCTCAGGTTGCGCGACATACGAGCTTGGCACAGGACGTGCTTGCCGCCGGCCAGAGACGCAAGTGTCATTTCGTGGTGCGTGCCGGGCGGGGTTGCTACTACGACGGCGTCGATGTCCGGCGATTCGGCGATGTCCCGCCAGTCGGCGACCGCCTCGCTGAACCCAAACTCGCCTGCGACTTCCTGAGCCTTCGACAGCGTGCGGTTCCAAGCCTTCGCAAGCTGCACTCCCTTGATTTCCTTTAGCCGGGGAATGTGGCGCGCTTGCGCGACGGCTCCCACTCCGATGATTCCGACCCTGATGTCCTGCATGGTGCATTCTCCTCCGATTCCTGTCGCGTGCTGTCTTTACAGGGGAATTATGGGGTTCCCTTTGCTCCCGGCGCGAGCAAGTTGGCCGGACTCTGCCGTGTACCCGGCTTGACGAATTGGAACGCATAAAGTGCGGCGTTGCGCTGGTGAAAGCGGAACCGGACGGTCTCGCCCGCGAGGGGGATGAGGTCGGGACTACCGTTCCACGTAACGGTGTGCCGGAGTTCATCCCCGCTGAAGGTGTCGCAGCGTTCGACTGAGTAGTGTTCGATGGTCCTACCCGCGCGGTCAAGAATTTCGACGGAGAACGTGCCGTACGGAGTGGGCGGATTCCTTTCGGCTCCGAACGGCCTCTCCGGCGCGCGGATATTGACTTCGAGACGCTCGCCGTCGAAGACAATTGGCCTGGTGGTCAGCGTTCCCCCCTCCTGATATGCGTCCATGGATATGAACCCGTCCAGCCTCATCTTTGCGAGCCCGATGGCGTGCGCCATCCACTGCCCGTCTCTCTCGGTGTTGATGACATTCGCAAGTGGATGTCCGGGGACGTTGGACCCCATAGGAACGTTGCTGCCAGCGTAGTAGATGAACATCTCGTCGTTGTAGACGATGGGTTTGGCCAGTCCCACGTGGTCGCGGTCCCAGGTACCCCAGGTGCCGAACCGCATATGCTCCCAGAATGGCGCCGCGCGACGCCACATGACGCCGTCACGGCTGATCACGAGCTCAGTACGATACTCGGCGAATTCGTTCCGATGGAACGGGTCCCACAGGTGTTCGGGGAAGTCCTCGACGTGATAGGTCGCACCGCTGTCGACCGTGCCGACATACAAGTCGTCAGTGTATAAGACGCCCGCAAGATCAACCCCATGGCTGGGGCTCCAGTTGGGCGGATCAGTATCCGAGGGGGTCAGCACTTCCCGGGTGTCGCCCCAGTTCTCGAAGTCAGGGCTCGCGGTTCGCATGACGGCATGCTTCTTGCGGACGAGCCGGCCATCGACATCGGCGGGAATCATGCCGGACTTTCGATGATAGTGGACGTACTCGCGGCGTTTCGGGTCCCAGCCGAACAGGACGCCGTTGGGAGCAACGGGACTTTCGAAAGCGTGGGGAACTCCAACGTTCATCCGCCATGCGATTCCGTCACGGGAGTAGCCTTTCGATAGTGCCCATTTACCCTCGAAGTTGTCCATGTAGATCATCTTGTAGCGGCGGTCAGGGTCGGAATCGTCGTAATCTTTGATCAGATTGGGGCGACGTATCTGCTGCATTCCGCCGATGGCCGGAGGCAGGATGTTGTTGTCCTTGGAGCCGTTAAATTCGGTCTGGCCGAGGGAGGGCTTTTCCCAGTGGACCCCGTCGTCAGAGACGGCATAGCACGCCTTGTAACCGCCCTCCGGTTCTCGGCTGCGGCGCGTGTCCGAGCCGTCCAGGGGCAGTGAGGTGCGGTACCACATCTTGAAGTGGCCGTCTTCCTCGTCGTAGAGCACCGAACCGCCAAACAAGTAGACCCCACCGCCGCCTCGTTCCCAAGGCCTGTCGGCATGAATGATGGGGTTTTCGGGGGAGCGAACGGGACGGTGAAACTGGCGCACGACGTTGTCGAGGGAATCGACGACATGATCGTCGAGAAAGAGCTGCTTCGTGGAGCCGATATGGATTGGGGCTGTCACTGGTTGACTTTAAGAACCGACTTGAAGCGCTTCCCTATCAAGAGAAACCCATTCCTTTGTCCTTCATGCTAACGAAGGTGCGGCCCCCGATGACGATGTGATCGAGAAGCTCGATGTCCATAAGCTCTGCAGCCTGCTTGATTTGCCGGGTGATCAAGATGTCCGGGCCGCTGGGGGAAGGGTCGCCCGAAGGGTGATTGTGCACCACGATGATGGAGGGGCAGTTTTCGCGGATGGCGGGACGGAGGACCTCGGCTACACGGACCGCCGCAGAATTGACCGTGCCCTTGTATAACTCGTGAACGCCGAGAACTTCGGAATTGGTTGAGACGAGAAGTACACGAAGGTGTTCCTGTTCTCGGTAGCGCATGTCTGGCCCCAAGAGGTTGTAAACATCGCGCGGGGAGTTGATGGTCGTGCGTTCCTCAGGGCTGAGTGAGGTCAGTCGGCGACCAAGCTCGAATGCCGCGAGTATCTGGCACGCTTTTGCCTCGCTGATTCCGTCCAGCGCACACAGTTCGGTGAAGGTCGCGCGTCCCATACCCTCAAGGCCCTTGAACTGTTTTATGAGTCGGTAGGACATATTGATAACGCTCTCCCCTTTCATCCCAGTGCGAAGGAGGATTGCGATTAATTCAGGGTTGCCAAGGGTGTCGGCTCCATACTTTTCGAGTCGTTCTCTGGGACGTTCGCCCTCCGGCAAGTCTCGTATCAGTGTGGTGTATGTATGCGTAGAAGATTCTGTCATGGATTACACGCAGGGGGTTCGGTTGATTTCGATACTATGCTCAGTCCATCATCGGGAAGTTTGGAAGCGCCCTGCCCTCCGACTGCCGCTCGGCGAGGTCGTCTCCTACCGGAACGGGCACGAAGCTGTGTTCGATGGCCCGTTCGAGAACGGGGTCGTATAGCCGGACGGAAAATGCGTCGCCAACTCCCCAGGTCGTGAAGGGTGATAGGTTCTGCTCCTTGACCGCCTCTTCAGCACTGTCGAGGAAGGGCGACGAACCGCAGAAGAGGACAGCGGCATCCGGGAGTGATTGGACGGAGGGCATGTCGCGGAGGTAGTCGAGCGTGACGAGAGCTTCTAGCCGAGAGTCCTGAAGCGGTACGGCGTGTCCCTGAGTCGTCACCGTGCTCTGAATTCTCAGATCGTCCCAGTGGTCTTCAACCTCCGCGTAGGGCCATGCGGTCGTCGCCACCGGGTGGGGACACATCTGCTTCGGCTTGTCGGGGAATATGGGGTCGAGCTCGCGGTCGCACTGGTCGCTGCCGACGGAGATGAAAATCTCGGCGCTGTCGCGAATCGCCACTACCTCGCCCTCGCCGCCCGTCATCGTGCCCTGCACCTCGAACTCCGTGTCCTGTGTGAGAAGATATCGCGCAATACGAAAGATCGAGGGATTTGTAAATGTAGCCGAAGAGAAATGGCCTTCCGCGGCTAGCTGTTCGTCCATCTGCTTGCGCGTTGCTTCGACGTCCCGCGCGGTAAATCGGGCTCCCGCAACCGAGCCGACCTCGAACGTTCGAGGTGTGACTCCATTCTTGCTTTCTATGTTCAGGACGATGTTATGGGTCCTCACGGCGTGTCACCTCTGTCCGTAGCGTCTGTGTGCTCTCGATTCGATATTTCAGATGTCGGATGCGGGTGCTCAATTCGAGCTTGACGGATAGGGGCCGTACTCGACGATGAGCTCGATGTCTTTTACGACCAGAGGACTGATGAGGTCGGAGGGGCGTCCGTCGAGGACGACCTCCAGTGTGTTCCAGCCTTTCTTGGGACGGACGTGTCGCAGGTCGAATTCCAGCCACTGGCCGTGATACGGTGGGAGGCCCTTGGGAAAGTGTCGCAGGCAGGTCTCGTTTCCCAGCGAATGGCCGTTCAGTAGGAACAAGATCCTGTCCTCCGAGACGATGTCGGCGATGTACACCTTGAGGCGCACCTGCTTAACACGGTCGGCCTTGCCCTGTAGGTCGTCGGCACAGTAGAGCCGGAATGGATGACGCGTGCCCGTGTCTGACGCCTCGATGGTATGGGGCAACTGCGTTTCCATGCCGGCACGCTCGGAAATCTCGGTCGGGCGACCAACGACGTAGTGTTTGTCAGCTTCCACTAACAGGTCGGGATCGGACATTTCCGTGAGGACCCGGCGCTCAGCGTCGCCGAACGGCCACGGGAGGAACCAGGTATACATTCCGTCCGCGCCCTGTTCGCGAAAGCTCGCGACGGCGGCGCGTCTCATGGCGGGAGTGGCATGTTCAGTTACGAAGCGCTCATGTCCGGGGTCGAAATGGTGGGGCTGGACCGTCGCGTAGACGGAGACATCGGCGTCGTGGGCCGCCTCAATGAGCCATGACAGGTCCACATGTGGATCGATGAGGTTGTGGCCGTACAGGAGCGGAGCCACCCAATCGACCGACCCGTCATTGAACCACTGCCGAACGTCGAAGCCTTGCCGCAGGTTCAGTTCCTCGGTCGGATAGACGCGAGCGCCGACTTCTCCGGGCGTCCCCGGACGGCCTCGGACCATATCGGCGACCTCAGCGACCCACTCGGTTACGGCGGGGGGGG
>JAPOPA010000250.1 GCA_026713145.1 Chloroflexota bacterium | reverse complement strand
CCCCCGGCCCGCACGAGCCCCCCGCCGCCCCCGGGCACGATGCCTTCGTCGACGGCAGCCCTCGTCGCGCCGAGCGCGTCCTCGATGCGCTGCTTCTTCTCCTTCAACTCGACCTCGGTCGCCGCGCCGACCTTGAGGATCGCGACTCCGCCGGACAGCTTCGCCAGGCGTTCCTCCAGCTTCTCGCGGTCATAGTCCGAAGTGGTGTCCTCGATCTGGGAGCGGAGCTGGCTCATGCGACCCGCGACCGCCTCAGGCGATCCTCCGCCGTCGACGATCGTCGTATCGTCCTTGGTCGAGACCACTCGCCGGGCACGGCCCAAATCGTTCATGGTGATCGAGTCGAGGTTCCGTCCGACGTTCTCGCTTATCACGGTTGCCCCGGTCAGGAGCGCTATGTCTTCGAGCATCGCGGTTCGCCGGTCGCCGAACGCCGGAGCCTTGATCGCCAGAACCGTGAACGCGCCTCGCAGCCTGTTGACCACGAGCGTCGCGATCGCCTCGCCCTCGATGTCTTCCGCGATGATGACCACGTTCTTGCTGATCTGGACGATCTTCTCCAGCGCCGGAACAAGCTCGGACACGGAAGAGATCTTCTTGTCCGTGATAAGGATGTACGGGTCCTCGATCTCCGCTATCATCCGCTCCTGGTTCGTCGCGAAGTAGGGCGACATGTAGCCCTTGTCGAACTCCATGCCCTCCACGTATTCCTGCTCGTACTCGAGCCCCTTGGACTCCTCGACCGTGATGACGCCGTCCTTGCCGACCTTCTCGATCACGTCGGCAATGATCCCGCCCATCTCGTCGTCGTGCGCCGCGAGCGCGGCCACCTGGCCGATCTGCTCGCGCCCGGACACGGGCCGGGACATCTCCCGGATGGCGTCTCGCATGACGCCGACGCCCTGGTCGATGCCCTTCTTCAACAGCATCGGGTTCGAGCCGGCGGCGATGTTCTTGAAACCTTCGTGAATGATCGCCCGCGCCAGCACCGTCGCCGTCGTCGTCCCGTCGCCCGCGTTATCGTTCGTCTTGCTCGCGGCCTCCTTGAGAAGCTGCGCGCCCATGTTCTCGTACGCGTCTTCGAGCACGATCTCCTTGGCGATCGTCACCCCGTCGCTCGATACCTTCGGCCCCGCGAAGTCGTCGTCGATCACGACGTTCTTTCCACGCGGTCCAAGCGTTACGCCGACCGTCTCGGCCATGAGGTCGATACCACGCTTCAGCGCTGCTCGCGCCTCGTCGCTATGTTCCATTTGCTTTGGCAATGTCCCGTCCTCCGTGTGGTTCTGTGGCTATGCGGCCTCGCCGCCTACTTGACGACCAGAATGTCGTCCTCGCCGATGATCAAATACTCCACGCCATCCTGCTTGAACTCCGTCCCGACGTACTGCGGGTACACGACCGTGTCACCCACCGCAATATCGACCGGAATCCGTTCTCCGGCGTCAGTCAGCCGTCCGGGCCCGACCGCTATCACCTCGCCCTCCTGCGGCTTTTCCTTCGCGGTATCCGGGATGAATATGCCGCCCGCGCTCATCTCGGCCGCCTCCTCCGACGGCTTCACAACCACCCGGTTCCCCAGGGGCGCATACGTTATTTCTGACATCCTCGTTCTCCTCCCAAAAGTGCTGCGTCAAACGCTATTAGCAGCCGCCAACAGCGACTGCTAAAGTAAATCCTAGAATAGCACCCATCCCCTGTCAATAAATCGGCGAATTTCACCTATGATTTACCCAGTCTCCCGTTCGCAGGCTGACAGGGGTAGGCATTCACCGTCACCCCAGCCCTCGTATCGGAGTACGTGACAGGCTCTCCCCTCAAAGGGGCGAGGGGGTCTACGTTCGCCAGAATGCAATGCCGGTACTGTCATTCTGAGCGGAGCGCAGCGAAGTCGAAGAATCTAAAGTGTCTGTCACAAGGTAAAGCCACCATAGGACGTTCTTACGCCGTTTTCACTCTTAGTCACGAAATAAGCGCGGCTCTGGCTGTCCCGTCTTGCGAAAATGGATTTTAGATTCCTCGCTTCGAAGCACTATAGTTTTCCAAGCAGCGCCCAAGTGGTTCCACCTTCCCTTGTATTCGTAGCTGTATTGGTCTCTCGGAACTCTTGTGCCTTCCCGTCGAATCCTTTACAATCTCACATACAGTGTGGGGTTATGTGTGGGAATATACGGGATCACTTGAGAAGTGAGAGGGTACATGGCGAAGCTCACTGCGACGAAGATCAAGTCGTTTCATGACAAGGGCCGTTACGGTGATGGTGATGGCCTCTTTCTCAATGTCACGGCCACGGGAACCAAGTCCTGGGTTCAGCGTGTGGTGGTCCACGGCCGCCGGCGCGATATCGGGTTGGGAGGGTATCCAGCCGTTTCGCTGGCTCAGGCACGAGAACGATGCGCGGACAACCGCAAGACCATTGCTGCAGGGCTGGATCCAATCGCGGAAAAGCACAAACCCACCGTAGCAACGTTCAGAGAAGCTGCCGAGACCGTTCACGAGTTGAACATACCACGTTGGAGGAGTGGGGAGCATGCCAAGAGCTGGCTGCGGATGCTTGAGCGCTACGCCTTCCCCGTCATTGGCGACATGCCCGTCGACAGGGTAGACCGCACCGACGTGCTGGCAGTCCTCAAGCCGATATGGACGACAAAGTCGGAGACCGCGCGACGGGTCCGACAGAGAACAAGAATGGTCTTTCGCTGGGCTATGTCTCATGGCTTTATCGACCACAATCCTGCTGGGGAAGTCATCGACGGCGCACTACCCACGATGCCGCACGTCAGAGAGCACTACCGTTCACTACCCTATCAGGAGGTGGGAGCAGCGCTCAAGACCGTCGAGGCGTCCGGCGCGTCCTTGTCCGCGAAACTCTGTCTCCGGTTCCTTGTCTTGACGGCGGCCCGTTCCGGGGAGGCCAGAGGTGCCACCTGGGAAGAGATTGATCTGGAGGCGAGGACATGGAGGATACAGGGGTCCCGCATGAAGGCTGGAGTCGAGCATCGAGTACCTCTCAGCGAGCAGGCACTCGATGTGCTGGATCAGGCTTTCCTTTTGCGAAACGAGGCCGGGGTGGTGTTTCCTTCACCACAGAAGCGTAGCGCGTCCCTCAGCAACATGACGCTCACAATGTTACTAAGTTCAACTGGCCTAGCCGAACGAGCGACAGTTCATGGTTTTCGTAGTAGCTTCAAGGACTGGAGTATGGAAATGACAGATACGCCATGGGCTGTGGCGGAGGCCGCGCTTGCTCACACCCTGGGCAATTCGACGGAACAGGCCTACGCCCGCTCGGACCTGTACGAGCGACGCCGAGTGCTCATGCAGGAGTGGGCCAACTATGTGATAGGAGACAGCCGAGGGAATAATTCTCTCGATGTATCGTAGACAGGGTTTCGCCTTTTGGAATCGGTAGCGGCGCGACTGATCTCGTCAGCCACAAAATTCCTCCGACACAGTGCATCCTCTGTCTTGAAGTGCCCAACTATCCTATGTGTAGTTGGGAACAAGATCATCCTTCAAAGCAATTGAAGACGTTTACGGAACTATAGAAGCCAGAGAATTCCGTGTTCCTGTACATCGGTAAAGCCTGGTAGATCAATTCAGCGGACTGTTTGCCGCAAAACTTGGGAAATGTTGGCTGGTTCGAGTCCAGTCCGGTGGACTGGGCTTGACGAAATCAAGAACCGAGGCCGATTCCGACATCACGCCGTCGCTGGGCATGGGGACGGTGTACGTCAGAACGGCCTCGTCTCCATTGACCTCGATGCCCTCAACGAAGTTACGGATGAGCGCCTTCCGCTCGGGGATCGTCCCCTTCTGCAAGAAGTTCCGGAAGTCGGCGGCGTATTCCACTATCTCCTCGGTGTCGGGCAGGACAACCCTACGCTGCT
>JAPOPA010000227.1 GCA_026713145.1 Chloroflexota bacterium | reverse complement strand
AGCAGGTGCAACAAAACGAACTTACCCCTAGTGCCTCTGTATTTTCAACAAGATAACCTACTTATGAGACAGCCTCCGACGGGAGAGGGGATTTTCGCGCGCTGATTGATTCGATGGATCTCTGACACAGGACTCTAGGAGCTACGCTTCTCCATAGCCGATTCACTCCCCTCTAACGATCCTCTACGGGGCCGGCATGACCTGATAGCCTGCCTAGACGTTGGAAATTGTAAGAGTCTTGGCGTGATACGCTAGCGCCACCATTTGGATACCGCAGACGGTACCCGCGATGAACCCACCTCGCCGCAAATTACACATTCGCCGGTGGCTGGCGGCCTTCTTGCTCGCCGTGCTGCTGGTACTGCCCAGCGGAGACCGGCTGCACATCACACCCGCGCTGGACGTGGCGTCGGAGCACGTCTTCTCGCTGGTGCAGTGGCACATCACCAACTTCTTCGGCAAGTGGGGTCATCTGCTGCGGGAGGCTATACCGGGTCAGAAACCCCTACGCGACGAGCGCCTGGCCATAGTCGACGAGTACCTTCAGACATCGCGTTTTGCAGAGAAGGAGGAGCGCCTAATCGAGGGCCGTATCGCGAGGGCGGGTGGGTCGAACAGCGCCAAGGGGGGCGTGATCTCCCATGAATATCTTGATGAACTTCTCGATCTTCAACGCGGGCTGCGTCCCAAGGCGGAAGAGGCTGTCGAGTCGGAGTTGAGCGCCGTGCTCCTTACGCAAGGGTTCGGGTGGTGGGGCAACCTGCTCTTCCCGCCCGTGGACATCAGGTTCGGCCAACTACCGACCATCATCGTCACTTCGCGCAGGGACAAGATCGCGCGTCTCGAACGCCGGCTGCTCATCCCCGAATTAGAGTACATCGAACGCGGCAGACTGGAAGAAGAACTGTTCGAAAGGTACGACCTCTCGGCCATTGTGGGCAATCTGGCCGGTCTGTCGACCTACCCTACTCTGGTGAAAGACACCGACTCGCTGCGCTCAGTGCTGCGAACGGCGGCGCACGAGTGGCTGCATGTCTACTGGTTCTTCCATCCCTTCGGCCAGGCGTTCTGGATGTCGGAGGAGATGGCGACGCTCAATGAGACGGCAGCCGATATCGCCGGACGCGAGCTGGGTGACGAGACGTTCGTGCGCATGGGCGGCGACCTCACAGAGAACGCTCGGCGCTACCTGCCTCAAGAAGACCGCGACCCCCGTTTCACACGGATGATGCGCGAGACGCGGCAGCGCGCGGAAGAGTTACTCGCCGAGGGCAAGGTGGCGGAAGCCGAGGAGTACATGAAGGACCGCTGGTGGCTCATGCGGCTGGGCGGCTACGGGGTGCGCAAGCTCAACCAGGCCTACTTCGCGATGCACGGCATCTACGGTGAGAGCGTGACGTCGGTCAGCCCCATCGGGGACGAGGTGGCAGAGTTCCGGACGTACTTTGCCAGCACCGGTGACTTTGTCAGGGCATTGAACGGCGTATCGTCGTACTACGAGTTTCTTGAGTTGCTGGGGGAGAAGCGGGAACTGAGTAGGTGAGACGTCGGGTCATCAGATCCGCAGCGTTGCGGTCGTTGACTTCCGAACCCCCACCGTCCTCTTGTCTAATCTTTGACTAAAGACTAGGCCATTGGTACGGTATCGGCACTTTTTCTCTGGGGTACAGATCCAAAAGGCTAGTGCATAGGCGCGATCCGGTCTTCGAACCCATTTGGGGCGCTTCTTGCCGAGTCTGGTCCCATAAAGGAGTGACCTCATGAAAGCGATCGCCGTTGGTGCAATTACGATAGCCATCCTCATATCCGTGTCGGCTGTAACAGTCAGTCTTGTCAGCGGGCAGTCGGAATCCCTGTGCGCCGACAGCACTGCTGTAGCGACGAGCACACCTAGTCTTATTGGGGACTGCGACAATCTTCTGAGAATGAAGTCGGACCTTCGAGGAACTGCTCAACTCAATTGGTGGACGGGTCGTTCGATTGCGCAATGGGACGGCGTGAGTGTCCAAGGCGGGCGGGTGGATGAGGTATCACTCGCCAATAATGCTCTCGACGGAGTTGTCCCAGCCCGGATGGGTAGTCTGTCAGCGCTGACAACGCTCGACCTGAGTTCCAACAGCCTGACAGGTGGGATCCCTTCAAGCCTCGGGAATCTGACAAACTTGGAGTCGCTAGAGCTCTCCTCCAACAGCCTCAGCGGACAGATACCTGAATCGCTCAATAGACTGACCAAGTTGTCGCGTCTGCGGCTGAGCGGCAATGACTTCACCGGGTGCATGCCTGCTAATCTGCTGGGTGTTGCAGACGGTGACGCAGCAAGTCTGAATCTACCTACCTGTGGAAACGGTACGCCTATTTCGACAGCAACTCCGGTCTCGACTTCTACTCCGACACCCACGCCGATTCCGACCGCTACTCCGACACCGACAACGGGTGAAAGACTGACTACAATCGAGGACAGACTTAGCGATATCGACACAAGGCTCAGGGCGGTGGAGACTGCGGTGGCTACACCCTCGTCACAGTGAAGCTGCTCGGCCTGCCGAATTCTCGGCGAGCACCCATGGGAATGGAGTAACCGACAGCGGCGCCAGGGACACACAGTGACAATACCCCTTGCAAGTTTTCGGTCTTCGTAAAGGGATCACTCCTTCCCCAGTGGATACCCGCTTTCACGGGTATTACGGTGGTTGACCCATCCGGTGTCTCTCGGGGAGCCTGAAGATTTGCTGACCTGATCGAACTCCTTGACACCCTGTCGAGAGGGCTCCTACACTCTCCGCCGACGTCTTGCAGGAGTGTATCCTTATGGCCCTAAAGGTCTATGACTACCGTACTGACGTGCGTAGCGTGCTTGTAACGCCCCAGATCCGCTCGAGGTTCATGCGTCTTGAGGTCGGAGAGGAGGCTGAACCGCACTCCCACGACCTTGGTCATGAAGTCTTCCTCGTGCTGGACGGGCGAGCGGAGTTCACGATCGAAGGCGAGACTGGTGAGGTAGGACCGGGCCAGATGGTAGTGGCCCTCGTTGACGAACTCCACTCGCTCCGCGTGCTTGGCGACAAGCCGATGACCATGTACCTGTCGGTGACTCCGCACATCCAGCCTACGCACACGATGTGGACCCCTGACGGCGAGCGGATGCCGCACCGATTCGCGTCGTCAACCGCCTACGATGTGCAGACTGACACGACTACCCCGTTCGGCGACTTATTGGACGGCCTGACATCGGCGACGCTCGCGGTCCGTGACGCCGCCGACCAAGCCGCGGGGAAGCAGTTGGACGAGGCGGAAGCGCTGAGGGCCGCCGTGGCCGACGGAGACCTCGACTCCGCTTCCATTGCCCGCAGCGACGTATGGGACGCTCTGTCCGAGGTCTACCGGCGTGCCGCCGAGCTGGCTGACCTCTGGAACGATGTCGCGCCTCGGGCTGGGAGGTCGTGAGAGCGATGACGAGTCCCGTCCGCATAGGAGTGATCGGATGCGGCGCGATCGCACAGGTGCAGCACCTGCCTTTCCTCACCGAGCTGGCGGAGGAGTTCGAGGTCGCCGCCGTCTGCGACGTGTCGTCGAGCGCGGTCGAGTATGCCGCGAAACGGTTCCATGTGCCGAACCGCTTAACAGACTATCGAGAGATGCTCGACTCGGATATCGACGCCGTGTTGATGTGTCATTACGACCCCAAGACTGAGGTCGCCGTTGCGTCACTGGAGGCCGGAAAGCACGTCTTCGTTGAGAAGCCCGTTTGCTACTCCAACGAGGAATTCGCGGAGATAGCCGAAGCCGCGCGGCGATCCAGCAAGGTGGCACAGGCGGGCTACATGAAGCTGTACGAACCAGCCTACGAGATGGCAAAGCCAGAGATCGAGGCAATGGACGACGTTCGGTTTGTCCAGATCAACCACCTCCATCCCAACAATGACCTGCATGTTGCGCAGTTCAGGACTCGGTCCTTCGACGACGTGCCCCCGGACGTAATTGAAAAGACGAGGGCGGCCCGGCAGCACGCTGTCCGGCAGGCGATAGGTGACGCCCCGCCTGAGGCCATCCGCGCATTCGGGACGATTTCGGGCAGTATGATCCACGACCTGTACGGGCTGCGCGACCTGTTCGGGATGCCGAGCAGGGTCGTCAGTACGGAGATATGGCAGGACGGCGGGGCCATCTCCACCACCCTGGAGTATCCGCGGGGCTTTCGCTGCGTCGCGACGTGGGTCGATCTGCCCGATCTGTGGGACTTCTATGAGACGCTCGAAGTTTATGGAAGCAGGAAGCGCGTCATCATCTCGTATCCGACGGGATTCTCTCGCGAAGTTGCACAAGTGAAAATCCATGAGATCGACGAGCATGGCACCACCATGGCAAAGGAGCCCGCACTGGACTGGGAGAGTCCCTTCCGCCGGGAGCTACGTCACTTCCACGACTGCATCGTGGACGGCCAGACGCCAAGGTCGCCGCTGACCGATGCTGGGCATGATGTCGCCCTCGTAATCGACATCGTGAAGGCATATCTTGATAGAGGCCGGTAGGGTGTTCGACGCCTTGAAAATCTTGACACTGTGAAGCGGTGATCCCTACAATACGGCCTTCGGGCGACGTGGCCTGCTCGATTTCGCAAGGGTCGGTGTCGTTATGCACTTTAACGTATCGCAGCTTGTTCGTGAGACCGGCGGCTCCACCAGGGAGCATCCGGTTCAAGACCGCATCGTCTTCCGCGACAACCTGATTGAAGTGGACGGCAGCGTCCGGTTCGTCAGGACGGATAGGGGAGTCTGGGTCACGGCACTCTTGAACACGAAGGTGGAGTCCGAGTGCGGACGGTGCCTCGATCCCTACGTGCAGTTCGTCGAGATAATGGTCGACGAGGAGGCAATTTCCCGTCTCGACCCCGTCAGTGGCGTCCGACTCCGCGATAGCCTCGACCCGGAAGAGAACCTCGTAATCGACGAGGACAACATTCTCGATCTGACCGGGACGGCCCGCCAATACATTTCGCTGGGCCTGCCGATGAGTCCACTCTGTAGTACGGACTGCGCCGGACTTTGCGCGGGCTGCGGCGTCAACCGGAATCAAGAAGAGTGCACGTGCGTACACGATCAGCGAGACAGTCGATGGGGACCGCTCCTGGACGCTCTGCCGTCCGGCGAAACAATGAACTTGAGTAAGAACTAAGAACACCTTGACCGCGATCCGCTCGACGGGCGACCCTGTTTAGGGCATGTCGAACGGGAGCGCCCGGAAGGACTGAACAACTATGCCAGGCGGACCAGTACCAAAGAAGAAACACTCGCGTTCACGCCGCGGAAAGCGGGCAGCGCACCAGTTCCTCGCCGTCCCGACAATCGTCGACTGTCCAGAATGCTCGGCCAAGATCCGACCGCACCACGTGTGTGCCTCATGCGGGTACTACAACGGGCGCGAGGTCGTCCCGAGCGAGGAGACCCAAGTCGAGTAGGAGCCGGCGATTGACCTTGCGTTTCTCTCCTCCCCGAAGAGGCACCGATACCGCTTTTTTGTTTCCCGGACAGGGGACGCAGAGCGTCGGTATGGGCGAGGAGCTGTACAACAATTCCTCAGCAGCGCGGGCAGTTTTCCATGAAGTGGACATGGCTCTCGGCCGTCCGCTGACGAGGCTGTTGTTCGAGGGGCCCGACGAGACGCTCCGCCAGACGGTGAACGCGCAGCCCGCCATCATGTCGGTCAGTCTCGCCACGATGCGCGCGATTCAGGACCACCTCGGCGCGGAGGCGACGCCCCGACCGGCCCTCGTAGCGGGACACAGCCTCGGCGAATACACGGCCCTGGCAGTCGCGGGCGTGCTGGACATCGGCGAGACAGCGTGGCTGGTGCAGGAGCGCGGACGGCTCATGCAGGAAGCGTGCGAGAAGCAGTCCGGCAGCATGGCCGCGGTCATGGGGCTCGACGCCATGGTGCTGGAGCAGATCTGCCGCGAGACCGGCACGGTCATCTCCACTGTGAACACTCCCGACCAGATCGTCATCGCCGGGGAGCGTCGCGCTCTCGTAAACGCGCTTGACCTGGCGAACGCTCGAGGGGCAAAGAAGGCGTTACCTCTACGGGTGGCCGGGGCATTTCACTCGCCCCTCATGGAACCGGCGCAGGCCGGACTCATCGACGCGGTCGAGAGCCTGAACTTCAAGGACCCGTCCATCCCTATCGTCGCCAACTGCACCGCCAAGCCCGTGACCAAGGGCGAGGACGTGAAGCGAGAACTCATCGCGGGAATATGCAACTGCGTCCATTGGAGCCGTTCTGTCGACTACATGATGGGCAACGGCGTAAACCGCTTCATCGAGGTCGGCCCCGGCCGGGTGCTCAGCGGCATGGTCAAGCGCATCAACCGACGAGCCGATGTCCAGTCTGTAGGCGACTGGGACTCGATCCTCCGGCTCAGCCGCAACTGATACCCTCACTTCCACACCAGTGCCGTCCAACACCACGCTGAAACCACCGAGCATAGCCGTCACCCGGCGGAAGGCCCGCGTCATGGCCGTGCAGGTGCTCTACGAGGTCGACGGCTCCGACCACGAGGTCGCGAAAGCGCTGGCAGCCAGACTCGACGATGCCGCCGTTACGCCCGACGCGGATGCGTTTACCCGGAAACTGGTTGATGGGGTACTTGCCAACAGGCGGGAAATCGATAAGATTATAGCCACGCACGCGCCGAACTGGCCTATCGAGCAGATGGCGATGGTTGACCGCAACATTCTGCGCGTCGCCATCTACGAAATCCTGATGGCCGGAGAGACCCCGCCGAAGGTCGCTATCAACGAGGCCGTGGAACTTGGTAAGATATACGGGGCCGACAGATCGCCGATGTTCGTCAACGGCGTACTCGGGGCCCTGATGCACAATAGAGAACACTACGACACGTCGAAAACCGCTTCGGACGAATAGGGAGGACAACAACTATGGCAAGTCTCTTGGAACGAGTTCAGGAAGTCGTCGCCGACAAGCTGAGCGTTGACACCGAGGAGGTCACTCCCGACGCGTCATTCACCGAGGACCTGAACGCCGACTCGCTGGACCTGGTCGAGCTCATCATGGCCTTCGAGGAGGAGTTCGGCGACGACGACAACCCCCTCGAAATTTCCGACGAGGACGCCGAGTCCATCACCACCGTCCAAGCAGCCCTGGATTATCTCTCAGAGCACGGCGCCGGCAAGTAGCACAGCTACTCTAAAACTCAACACTCGACTTCATTTGCGCGGGCAGGCCGGGTACGGTCTGCCCGTTGTTGTGCCTGCGGTGCGGCTTCGACCGGCGATGCCACTCGTTGAAGCCAAAATCCCCGTCATTCCCGCTTTCGGAGTCGCAACCCCAACACCTGTCATTCCGAACGCAGCGGAGCGAAGTGAGGAATCTAGAATCCTTGCTTCAAGCACAGGCCCCACAGCTGACTTGCGCCGTGACGCTACAGCATAACACCTTAGATTCCTCGCAGAACTCGGAATGACATGGTCTTTGGAGTGATTCGCAGAACCCTCCGAAAGCCCCTCTGGCGGTGAGTTCCCCGCTCCTACGCAGTGCCTTCCGCCTTCTTCCTCCGCCGCAGCACCACGTATGTCACGACTGTTGACGTTATCAGGCTCAGGAGGCCTCCGATGAGGATGTCGATGGGGACGAGGATGGTGGGCCAGGTCTTGAGTATCAGGAAGATCGGCACGATGTAGGTGGCGTATGCCGCGCAGCCGAGGACGAAGCTGTTCTTCATGGCCCTGATGAGGCTGTTCTCCTTCAGGGCAGGCTCGATGGCCAAGTAGCTGTTGCCGAGCGCGATGAGCCCCAGGAACACGAGCAGCGCGAGTCCCTGCTCGATTCCCCACGTGTCCATCTTCCTGCCGAACTGGTCGAGGAGCGCGTCATTGCCGCTCGCCTCGTACAGGCTCTCATACATGCCCACAGCGATGGGCGAGACGTTCCACCCCACGTCGATGACCGTGTATACAACGAATGCCGCTAGGAATCTGACGTAGAGCATGTTCACCTCGTGCCGTGGATTGGGGCTGTGGGGGGAGTTTTATCATCGGGCGGGGGTGGGTGGCAAGCGGGGGGTTGGGGTATGGGGGGGGCGGCTTCGTCTACTTACTACCAAACACCACTAAACCCATTCTCCCTGCAACGCGCCGATGGCGACAAACTTTGCAGGATGATCAGTGTTGCTCTTCCTGTAAGGCAGCACCAATCGTCATTAGCCAGTTCTGCACTTCATGTTCAGTGTCAATGGCAGATAACAAGCTTGGCGTCATCTTCGCTACGAATTCACTGTTGAGCCTACGTTTGGCACGGGATACCTTTTTGCCAAGCTTTTCGGTATCGTCCCTAACATCCTGCCAATCAACATTGCTTTCGCTAGCCTCATGTACGGCCCGAGCGAATAGTTCAGGTACGTCTTCAAAACGGTCTCCGGTGCCTGCATAGTCGGGAAAGGAGTCGCTAATGACTTGCGGATGCAAATAGTTTTCGAGTTCCTTTCGATTCGTGATCCATGCGCTGCAATTCCCTAGCTTGACAATTTCGTCAACAAAGCCCTGATACTTTGCCTGCTGCGGAGGGGGATTGTCTCGGTCAACCCAGTAGAATTCTGGAAGTTCAAACTCCTGAAACTTCGAAACCCATAACTCAAGACTGCTGCCTCCAAGAGGAACGAACACCAATCGCCCTGTCTCCTCTTCTTCACCGAGGTCAGGAATATCTACGTTTTCAGCGTGGAGTATTTTCGAAATACATTTTAGGAAGCTGATGTCGTTCGTTCCTTCCACCCCAAGGAAAGCCTTGACACTGTGATCTGGGAGTACACCCAAAGAGTCGACAATATCTCGTATTGTTGACTCTTCCCTGCCGTTACGAATCACAGGTCGATCAGACTCCTTTGTCACTAAGCGTAAAGCATCCTGATTGAAACGTCGTGCTAGAACAGGAGTATGCGTCGACATAAACACCTGACATTCTGCACTTTCCGTTAAGTCCTGAAGAGCATTCACTAATATGACTTGGTTATGGGGATGTTGGCTCGTCTCCGGTTCCTCAATAGCGTAGATTAAGCCACTGTTTGTCCCTTCTGCGTCCTTCTCTGTCTTGGCTCGAAAAAAGTTCAACAGCACCAGGCGCCGGGTGCCACTTCCACGTTTATTGATGGGTATGTCTTCATCTCCAGTTAAATTTACCGAAAACAAAGTATCCCAGTTTCTGGTAGAAACATGGGGAGTCAGTTCGTTCGCCAATTCGGGATTCATCTCTTGAATCTTTTCGACAGTTCGCGTTGCGACCTCCTGAACTTCCTTTACAACGGTCTTTGTTATCCTCGAGAGTTCTTCCTCTTGAGTTCGAATTGCCTCCTTTACTGCCGACTTCATAGGATCCTGTGCCTCAGCATCTTGATCGGTGCTGGGTCGGTCAGACTTGAATAGAGCATAGATGGGTAACGATTTCTTAATCTGATCCCATACTTTCTTTCCTTCGGCTTGGAAAAGAGAAACGTCTGTTGCCACTGCTTGGAGATCGTCCGCGTGGGCCCAGATGGCACGACGAAGATCTGAATTGACTGATTGATTGACTGAATACAAATCTACCCCAAGAGATTTGGCGCGTTGCTTTAGGTTTGCGTTCGTGAGAGAAAGTAGGTCATCATACTGATCTGCTGTTGGATGAACAGCTCTGGCAACAATATTACTGAGTTTTGGTTTTGCCAATGAACAGTTATATATCTTGATGATATCCAGGAGATTATAATCATTGAGCAGGTGTTCAGAAGCTAAATCAGTAGGATGTTGAGCGTCCATGATCAGTTGAGATGGAAATTCCCTGAACACGCAAGTAATACTAATGTTGTCATCGCTAGAGTAGACGCACAAATCGTCTTTGTCAGGGACGGCTGTTACTTCGAAAAATATGTTCAGGGCATCGAAAACAGAAGACTTTCCAGAATCATTTTTCCCAATCAATACCGTCAAATCGTCGAATTCAACTACAGTCTCTTCGTTATATCCTCGAAAATGCTCCAATTTCAGTTGGCTAAGCTTCATTATAATACCCCTATGTACACTTTTGGAGTTGTTCGCACTTTGTTCATCACGCCCGCAAATGAAGGTGAGACCCTACTGGAGCAGAGCAATTGGTAAATGCTAGGCTAGTCCCTTTTGCCTCAAAGCGTCAACAAATTACGTAGCATGAATATTCAATCCGCAGGGGGTTCTCACCCCATTACCCGCACGCCTTCGGACGTTGGCTTCGTGACGATCACGTCCCCCTCCACGCCTGCCTTTGAGGCGGCTTCGGCCATTTCGTAGCCGATGGTCATTTCGCGGGAGGATGAGAGGGCGAGGATGGTGGAGCCGGCGCCTGAGAGGAATGCGCCGTGGGCTCCGGCGTCGAGGGCGGCGCGCATGATGACTTTCATGGGGTGAAAGATCGCCTGTCGCGGCGGCTGGTGGAGGCGGTCCTGCGTGGCTGTGGCGAGTAGGTCGAGGTCGCCGGTCGCGAGGGCGTTGACGAGGAGTCCGACGCGGCCCATGTT
>JAPOPA010000203.1 GCA_026713145.1 Chloroflexota bacterium | reverse complement strand
GGCAAGCGTGGGGCGGCCGGGCGGCGAGGTCGCCCTCATCGCTGTGCGGTGGGAGCCTTTGCCACTCGACCCCGCCGACTGGATGGCCCGCCACATCAATATCCAAACGGTCTTTGGCCAAGAACCTGTCGATTGGCACACCGTCCTCCGGCTCATGCAGACCGGCAAGATTCTCGTCGAGCCAATGCTCCGAGAGTCGGACTTCGTGCCCCTGGAAGACATCCAGTCGGCATTCGAGTCGCTCTACACCCCCGGTGACCAGCTACAGTTGGTCGTGAGGCCGTGAAAGGCTGCTGCATAGAGGATCTAGCAGTCGAGCTCTTCGTCTAACTAAGCGTTACGAGCACCTTCGGTGAGAGTGTGCCGCCCACTCCCTACGGGTGGAAGATGACCATCTTCGTTTCCGTCATCTCCTCCACCGCGTACTTCGGCCCCTCCTTGCCCATGCCGCTGTCCTTCAGTCCGCCATAGGGCATGAGGTCCGCGCGCCACTGCGGCCCCGCGTTGATCTGGATGTTTCCTGAGTGCACCTGCTTGGCGTACTGCATCGCCCAGTCCACGTTCTGGGTGAAGATCGCCGCGCTCAGCCCATAGATCGTGTCGTTGGCCGAAGCGATGGCCTCGTCGATATCGTCGAATGAGGATACCGCGACCGCAGGTCCGAATATTTCGTCGCGGGAAATCCGCATGTCGGGCTTAACGTCCACAACGACCGTCGGCTCATGCAGCGCGCCCTCGTACTCGCCACCCGTCGTCGTTCGCGCCCCCGCTCCGACAGCCTCTTGGATCCACGAGTTGACCCGCACGGCGTCCTCGCTCCGCACCATCGGACCCATACTGACCGATGTGTCGAGTTGATCTCCCGTTGTCAGCCCCTGTACCCCCGAGGTGAGCGCGTCCACGAAGTCGCCGTAGATGTCGCTGCTCGCCATAACGCGCTGTGCCGAAATGCACACCTGCCCGGCGTTCGAGAATCCGCTGGACACGGTGCCCGCGATGACCTTGTCCATGTCCGCGTCGCTCATCACGATAAGCGGCGAGTTGGAGCCAAGCTCCATAGTCACCTTCTTCAGGCCCGCCGTCATGCAGATGCGCTCGCCAACGTCACGACTGCCCGTGAAGGTGACTTTTCTCACACGCGGGTCGGCCACGAGCGGGTCGCCGATCCGGCTACCCGACCCGGTGATGCACTGTATCGACTCGGCAGGTGCTCCCGCTTCCAGGAGGATCTCCGTGAGCTTCAGCGCTGAAAGGGGCGTATCGGTCGCGGGCTTGATGATGACCGAGTTGCCCGCCGCCAGAGCGGGTCCTACCTTGTGCGCCACAAGGTTGAGCGGGAAGTTGAACGGGCTGATTGCCGCGACGACCCCCACCGGAACCCGCATGGTGAAACCATATTGGCCCGTCCAGTTTGTGGCTCCGTCGAGCGGAATGGTCTCTCCGTACAGGCGCTTGGCCTCCTCGCCCGAGAGTTCGATCGTCTGCTTCGCCCGCTCCGCTTCCGCGAGGCCCTCACCGATAATCTTCCCTTCCTCCATCGAGATCGTCCGGCCAAACTCGTCCTGCCGCTCAGTTAAGATGTCGGCCGCCCGCCGCAGAATCTCGAAACGCCGGTAACCCGACATGTTTCGCATCACCTCCGCGCCACGCACCGCGCTTGCCATCGCAGTTTCGAGATCATCCAGGCTGCCGCTCGGAACTGTGTCGATCACCGAACCGTCAAAAGGGTTAATTACGTCAACTTTGCTGTCCCGGTCGACCCACTCTCCACCGATGTACATCTTCATGGTCTGATTCCTCCTCGTTTCTTATTCCCTCTATCCATAGGCAGATGGCTTGGCCTATCCGGTGCGACTTTGTTGCCCCATGCGCCACCCTTATGTGGAGCGGTAGTGTAGCACAATACCCTGCATACTCCGCATCCTTCAGACACAGTCCCATTCCCCCCTGATAGCCTGGGAGAATCTCCTGACAGTAGCGTCCGATAGTGGCCGCATCATAGCACCTGTGTTCATTGATTTCACCGCTTGAAGTCCATTAGGCAAATTGACCCGCATCAGTACCCGATGCTACAATTTCGACTGTCTGGAAACGCACTTCCCACAGTCGTTCCTAACCTATCCGCGTCGCCCCTCGTTGTGATACTACAGATACACTTAGGGTTGACCAGCCTCGTCCCAGTACTTGGTACAAAGTGACGAGTCTCCAACCTAAACTCTGCTGAACGATGACCATCAAACCCGTTCATTCCAAGGTTCTTGTTCTATCCCTAGCGCTCGCGGCCCTCGCCGTGTCGGCTTCCTGCGGCAGCGACACACCTGACCCTGAGCCCACTGCGACTCCTAGCATCGGTTCCCCCTCAGGCGAGACAGGAACAACGGCGACCGGTCAAACGGGACGCCCGGCCTCTCTCGCCAAGACCAACCAGCGCAACATGAACGACCCCCGTCAGGCCTTCGGCGTGGTCAAGCTGGACGACGGCAAAGTGCTCGTCATTGGCGGAATTGGCCCGTACGGCGCCTTTCCTCTCGTCGAAGAGTATGATCCCGCAACCGACACTTGGACGACCAAGGCGCGGATGTTGACATCCAGGGCCTTTAGCCCAGCCGTAAGAATGCAGGGCGGTCGGATTCTGGTCATGGGTGGATCCGGTGAGACGGAAAACCTCAACTCCGCGGAGATGTACGACCCCGAGACTGATACGTGGATACAGGCCCGGCGGATGATCGATAACCGCGGCCTCCACGACGCAATCCTCCTGGACGACGGGAGGGTGCTCGTGACCGGCGGCATAGGTGTGAGGGGCGGCGCCCTGAACACAGCTGAGGTCTACGATCCCGAGAAGGAAGACTGGGAAGAGATCGCCAGCCTGCAATTCCACCGAGGCTCCCACGGGTCAGTGCGCCTTGAGGACGGCCGAATTCTCGTCGCCGGCGGCGGAGACGGCGCGGGCGTCCCCGTCGATCAGGCAGAGATCTACGATCCCGCGACCGGCGAGTGGTCTTCCGGCGGCACCATGACAGCCGGACGCGTCGCGCACTCACTTACCCTTCTCAACGACGGTCGGGTCCTCGCATACGGGGGCGAAGAGTTCAGCAGCGCCGAAGTTTACGACCCTGAAACGAACACGTGGGAAGCATTGCCGGAACCGGGGGTGCCTCGCCAAGACCACACGGCCATCCTATTGCTGGACGGTCGGGTTCTCATCGCAGGGGGAGGCCTCAAACAAGGGACAACTGAAGACACTGCAGAGATCTTCGACCCTGAGGCAAACCGGTTCGTCCCCGCTGGTAACATGGACGCCGCAAGGGTCTCTCATCGCGCCGTATTGCTGAACGATGGACGGGTAATGGTCATCGGCGGCGCCCAGAGAACGGGCCCTTACGACTCTGTCGAGTTCTACAATCCCACGACGGAAACTTGGGTTTCCGAGCCGTTCCTGGGCTCATGGGAGAAGGCCCCGCCGATGCTCCAGTCACGCGCCGGCCACACGACGACAATCCTCGACGACGGCACCCTGCTGATTGCGGGTGGCAGGGCAAGACTCGATGAAACGGACATCCAAAGTCTCGTGGACTTCATCCCGTATACCGAGATTTACGACCCGGCCACCGGCGAGTCTCGCGCCGTCGCGGACATGAATGAAGCGCGTGGAGGCCACATCGCCGCTCGACTCTCTGACGGTCGTGTGCTGGTCGCGGGCGGCCGGAACTTGGTGATTGACGACGAGGGATCGAGAAAGATCACCTACATCGGCACTGTGGAGATTTACGATCCCGTCAGCGAAACCTGGGTACGCGCCGCCGACATGTCCGGACCCCGATGGGCCCACACCGGGACGGCCCTCGCAGATGGGACGGTCATGGTAGTAGGCGGCGAAAACGATGAGGGTAAGGTGGCCTCCGCAGAGGTCTACGACCCCACGTCAGACGCATGGACCGAGGTTTCCCGCATGGCCGACGGGCGATCCGGCCACTCGATGGAGATCCTACCGGACGGTCGACTCATGGTTGCGGGAGGATCCGGACCGACAGTAGAAGTGTTCGACTTTGCCACAAGGACATGGTCGCTCCTGCCGAACCTCGACCAGCGCCTGCGTGATGCGGCGGTGGGTGTCCTTGAAGATGGCACCATCTTGGTCGCGGGCGGCTTTGGTGCCCAAGGGCCATCCAACTCGGCTTTGGTACACGTACCGGGAACGACGCACTGGGAGTACGTAGATCGACTACCGGAGACCCGAGTAGGCTCTACGATGACCCTACTCGACAACGGCGGAATCCTCATGCTCGGCGGAACCGGGACAACAAAGGCCTGGATATTTGACGGTACCGTCGGAGGATGGCTTTACGGCGGCAAGATGTTTGATTCTCGCAGGGACCACACTGCCACCCTCTTGCCGGACGGCAGTGTAATCACCGTCGGCGGCGAGGCCCGCAATCGGTCCATCAACGATTCGGTCGAGATTTATACGCCTCCAATGTCGCAGTAGCTCGTCCCGGCCGTTCAATCGAGAATCTCCAAAGCGATAACAACTCTCGCCCTCAACCTAATGGCACGGTCATGGGTGCCTCGCGTATAATGAAGGTGAGACTCGATCCGGTGGCCCTGTGTGCAAATCGGAGTAGTATTCCCCCAACTCGAAATTGGTAACGACCCGGTAGCAATCCGCGACTATGCTCAAGCCGCAGAGTCGCTCGGTTACGACCACCTGCTCGTTTATGACCACGTTCTCGGCGCCAATCGCGAGACGCACGAGTGGCTCCGAGGCCCCTATCGACATCCAGACGCCTTCCATGAGCCCTTCGTCCTGTTCGGCTACCTTGCCGCACTGACTCAGACTATCGAGCTCGTCACAGGCATCCTCATCCTCCCCCAGCGTCAGACCGCTCTCGTCGCCAAGCAGGCAGCTGAGGTCGATGTCCTCTCAGGAGGAAGACTTCGCCTCGGTATCGGAATAGGATGGAACAGCGTGGAGTACGAGGCCCTTAATGAAGAATTCACCAACCGGGGCCGCCGGTCTGAAGAGCAGATCGATGTAATGAGGGCGCTCTGGACGAACGACCTCGTGACCTTCAACGGACGATGGCACACCATAACCGACGCCGGGATAAATCCCCTGCCTGTTCAGAGGCCCATCCCCATCTGGTTCGGCGGATACGACGATCGCGTCTTGAGACGAATCGGTAGGCTGGGCGACGGCTGGATCATTGCGGGCGGAGGTAACTCGCCCACACCCGAGGTGACCTCAGCAGTCGAACGGGTCAAGCGATACGCGAATGACGCGGGACGTGACCCTTCCACCATGGGGTTCGAGAAAGTCATCGGCTACGGAGACTCAACCCTAGGTGAGGGCGCCGAGTCCGTCCGCAAATGGGGAGATTCCGGTGTAACCCACTTGTCCCTGAACACGATGAACTCCGGACTTGCGACCCCTTCCGATCACATTGCCGCAATCCGACGATTCAAAGAAGCCTTGTCCGAGGAGTAGCCTTGTCCCAACTGCTAACAACTCCGCTTCACCGGACCCACGTCTCGATGGGCGCACGCATGGTCCCTTTCTCCGGATGGGACATGCCTGTGCAATATGCCACCATCCTGGAGGAAGTCGACGCTGTACGAGAGAAGGTAGGAATCTTCGATGTCTCCCATATGGGGCGGCTCTTCGTCAGCGGTCCCGGGGCGGGCGCGTTCGTGAGCCGAGTATTCAGTTCTGACGTGAGCAATCTCCGCCGGGGGCGCGCCAAGTACGGCGTGACCTGCAACGAAGAGGGCGGCATCATCGACGACAATATCGTCTACCGCCTTGGCGAAGAACGTTACTTGTATGTCCCGAATGCGGGCAACCGCGAGGCCGTCTCTGAATGGCTCCACAGGTGGGCCCCGACCGACGGCTCCGTCGAGATCGAAGACGCCGCCGACCGGCTCGCCATGATCGCCATACAGGGACCATCGGCAAAACTCACTTTCTCAAAGATCGCCGGCCCTACACTCGATAAGATTCGCCCCTTCAGAATCGCCCCCGTCGACATAGACGGCGAATCCGTCCTGACCGCTCGCACGGGATACACCGGCGAGGACGGCTACGAGATCATGCCGTCCTCGGAGAACGTCGCAGCTGTTTGGAATGCTCTGGTCGAAGCAGACGCCATACCATGCGGACTAGCTTCCCGCGACCTTCTTCGACTTGAGGCAGCATTTCTCCTGCACGGCAACGACATGGACACCTCGATCAACCCCTATGAAGCCGGCCTCGACCGCTTCGTCGATCCCGATCGCGACGACTATATTCCGGGCGAGGCGCTCCGGCGAATTCGTGACGAAGGGACCAGTCGTAAGCTCGTAGGTTTCGAAATGGTCGGCAGAGGCATCGCCCGGCACGGGTACGACATCACCGACGGCAAGGAGAAGATCGGCGAGGTGTCCAGCGGCAGCGTCTCCTTCACGCTTGACAAGAATATCGGCTTGGGCTATGTTCCTACCGGTTTTTCGGCGGTCGGGACGCAGCTTTGGATACAAATCAGGCGTCGCAGCATCGAGGCAGTCGTTAGACCTCTGCCCTTCTATTCGCGGAGAGCATCATGAACTACCCGGACGACCTCAAGTACACGAAAGAGCACGAGTGGCTTCGCATCGAGTCGGAAACCACCGTAGTGGTGGGTATCACCGAGTATGCCGCCGACGAGCTTGGCGACGTGGTCTTTGTTGAATTGCCGGACGTAGGGGCAGCAGTCTCCGCGATGGGCGTGTTCGGTGAAATCGAGTCGGTCAAGGCCGTTAGCGAGCTCTACTCTCCGGTGGATGGAACGGTCGTCGAGCGCAACGAGGAGCTTGACGATACTCCTGAACTGGTTAATGACTTGGCGTACGGCGACGGCTGGATGATCAAAATCGAGCTCAGCGACCCTTCCCAGCTTGACGGCCTCATGTCCGCCGCGGACTACCAGCAATTCCTGGCAACTCTGTAGTAGCGGCCCAATAGCCCCGCTCGCAAATTTCCGCAGGCTTCACACACGCAACACGATATGCACGACACCACCGCCACGTCCCATTACTCGCCGAATACTGACTCGGACAGAGAGGCGATGCTGGCGGCGATAGGTGTGGAGTCGGCCGCCAATCTCTTCGACGACATCCCCCAAGACTACCGATTTCCTGCGCTGGATATACCTGCCCCACTCTCGGAGTTCGAACTAAGGCAGGAACTCGGCGATCTTGCTGCTCTCAACGCGACCCCCGGCGACTACGCCTGCTTCCTCGGGGCCGGATCGTACCGGCACCACGTCCCGGCAATCGTTCGCGCGCTGGCCTTCCGAGGCGAGTTCCTGACCTCCTACACCCCCTACCAGCCGGAGGTTTCGCAAAGAACGCTTCAGGCACACTACGAGTTCCAGACGCTCATCTGCCAGCTGACCGGCATGGAAGTCGCCAACGCAGGCATGTATGACGGCGCTACGTCACTTGCGGAGGCAGCCATGATGGCCGCCCGCATCACCAAGCGCAATCGCATCGTCCTGGCCGAGACCGTCTCTCCCGCCTATCAATCAGTCGTGCATACATACACGCAGGGCCATGACAACCTCCAAGTAGATGTGATCGCAGCGGACGGCTCCGACATACCCGAAGACGCCGCATGCGTCGTCGTCCAGCAGCCCAACTTCTTCGGCTACCTCAACGATCTGGAAGAGATGGCCTCCCGCGTTCACGAGCTCGGGGCGTTGCTCATCGTCTCCGTGGACCTCGCGTCCCTCGGAATGTTCAGGGCCCCTGGCAGCTACGACGCCGACATCGTCGTCGCCGAGGCCCAGACCCTCGGAGTGTCCCCGTCCTACGGGGGCCCTTACGTCGGAGTCCTCGCCTGCAGAGGCGGCAGGGACTTTCTTCGCCAGCTTCCCGGTCGCATTGTCGGCGAGACGGTCGACACAGAGGGCCGCACAGGATACGTGCTCACCCTCCAGACCCGCGAGCAGCACATCCGCCGCGAGCGGGCGACCTCCAATATCTGTACATCCGTCGGCCTGATAGCCCTCATGTCCGCAGTCTACATGGCTGCCCAGGGCAAGCAGGGCCTACGGCATACCGCGGAACTCTGCTACCACAAGGCCCACTACCTCGCGTCGCTGATCGAGGATATCCCAGGCTACTCCCTGCCGTTGCAGGGGACTTTCTTCCGCGAGTTCGTCGTTCAATGTCCTCTGCCGCCATCCGAGGTCAACCGCCGACTCCTCGACTACAAGGTCATCGGCGGTCTGGACGTGAGCGACCGATTCGAAAACGGGATGCTCCTCTGCTGTACAGACGTGAACACTCGCGGGGAGATCGAGGCCCTGGCTTCCGCTTTGGCCGAGATCGGAGCCAACGCCTCATGACCACCCCCGAGCGCTGGCTGGAAAAGCACAACCGCAAGTTGCTCATGGACCGCAGCGCGCCTGGACGCATAGGCGCAAGCCATGCCAGGCTGGACGTGCCGGAATCCGAACTGCCGGATGCCGCCCTACTCCGTGACAATCTCGACATGCCGGAGGTCTCAGAGAGTGAGATCGTCCGCTACTTCTCGCAGCTGAGCCACTACAACTTCTCCATCGACCACAACTTCTATCCGCTCGGCAGTTGTACGATGAAGTACAACCCCAAGATCAATGACGAGATGGCGGCGTTGCCCGGCCTGTCAGAGATTCACCCTTTCCAACCCGAGGAGACAGTCCAAGGCGCCCTCAAGCTCATCTGGCATATTCAGGAGATCCTTGCCGAGGTCGTGGGTATGGCGGGGGCCAGTGTCTCGCCCAAGGCAGGTGCCGAGAGTGAGTTCGCCGGGATGCTCATGGCGCGGGCCTACCACCTTTCACGCGGCGATGATAAGCGCAAGAAGGTACTCATTCCCGACAGCGCCCACGGCACCAATCCCGCCTCTGCCGTCGTTGCCGGATTCCATGTAGTTTCACTTCCGACCAACGAACAGGGAAACACCGACCTCGCCGCCCTCGAGGCCGCCATCGGCGACGACCTTGCGGGATTCATGCTGACACAGCCGAGCACGCTAGGCATCTTCGACACCAACCTATCCGAAGTCATACAGATCGTTCGAGACGCGGGCGGCATTTTGTACGGAGACGGCGCGAACCTCAACGCATTGCTCGGCAAGGTCAAGCTGGGCGAGCTTGGCTTCGACGTGGTCCACTCCAACCTGCACAAGACGTTTACCCAGCCGCACGGCGGGGGCGGACCCGGAGCCGGCGCCGTTCTGGTCAGCGAGCGACTGCTCCCGTACCTCCCCGAGCCGCACGTCACGCGCGCGGAGGACGAGGACGGAGAGCGCTTTTCGCTCACGACGCCTCCCCAGTCGATCGGTAGGCTCGGCCCATTCCAGGGCAACTTCGGCGCTCTCGTACGTGCATACGCATACATCCGAACACTCGGCGACGTTGGTGTCTCCCAGATAAGCGAGGACGCCGTAATCAACGCCAACTACATCCTCAGCCAATTGCGGGGCACCTTCGACCTCCCCCAGGACCGCCACTGCAAGCACGAGGTGGTCTTCTCTGCAAAGAACCTCAAGGACAATTTCGGCGTCTCAGGCAAGGACGTCTGCAAGAGGCTCATCGACTCCGGCATCCACCCGCCAACGATGTACTTCCCACTTCCGGATGTCGTAGAGGAGTCGCTCCTCATCGAGCCGACGGAAACGGAGAGCAAGGAGACCCTCGACCAGTTCATCGAGGTGATGAAACTCATCGCGAAAGAGGCAGAGGAAGATCCGGACCTGCTGCTCAACGCCCCGCACAACACGCCCAACACCCGCCTCGACGAGGCCCTCGCCGCCCGCAGACCGGTATTGCGCTGGAGCAGAGACTAACCCGCCCCCAACGTTGCTCCACCGTCAACCAACAGGATCTGCCCCCGGATCATCTCGGCTTCCGGCGAACACAGGAACCCCACGGCGTTGGCAATGTCCTCGACAGTGACCATCCGTCCGGTCACCGTCTTCTCCCCGTCGGCGAGCATCCGGTCTTTGTCCTTGAAGGCACTGAGCGCGTCCGTGTCGACGTAGCCCCCAGAAACGGCGTTGACTGAAATATTCTTCGGTGCAAGCTCAACGGCCAGATACCTCGTGATGGCCTCCAGTGCCGCCTTGGATGTCCCGACCGCGAAGTAGTTGGGCAGAACATTGCGAGAGCCTTCGCTCGTGATGTTGACGACGTGCCCGCCGGCGGGCATGAGTCGCGACGCCTCGATTGAGCACAACCACGCCGCCTTGGCGTTGATGTCCATTGTCCAGTTCCAGTGCTTTTCACCAAGCTCGGCGGCCGCGAGGTTCACCCCGGAGGCCGCGTTGTGGACCAGCACGTCGAGCCTGCCGTACTCCGCCTCGACCGTCTCGAAGAGTCCGCGAATCTTCTCCGCGTCTCCCAGGTGCGCCCGCTCCTTTACGCAGCGAACGCCGAGCGTCTCGATCTCCTTCTGCGCCTCATTCGCTGAGGTGTGGCTCCGGAGGTAGTTGAAGGCGATATTCGCCCCTCGGCTCGCGAAGTGGAGCGCGATGGCCTTGCCGATCCCGCGCGACCCGCCCGTTACCAGGACGACCTTGCCTGCAAACCCCTTGTCTGCCCCCATAACGCCCCTAAATGGCCAGCCCGCCGTCCACGGAAATCACCTGTCCCGTTATGTACTTCGAGCT
Organism: Chloroflexota bacterium; assembly: GCA_026713145.1. Taxonomy (GTDB): domain Bacteria; phylum Chloroflexota; class Dehalococcoidia; order Lucifugimonadales; family VXLM01; genus VXLM01. The sequence goes on along the minus strand of JAPOPA010000203.1, from coordinate 278 downwards.
TGGAAGAGCGAGGAACGCCGCCACGTGCGCCACGTCGTCGAGGTCGCCGAATCGGCCCATAGGCGTCCGCTCCTTCCAGTAGTCCTTCATCTCCTCCGTAAGCACGGAGGTCGTCTCCGTCTCGAAGTACCCCGGCGTGACGCCGTTGGCGGTGACGTTGCGACTGGCAACCTCTTTTGCCAGCGCCTTGGTGAACCCGATGACCGCCGCCTTGGAGGCGGTGTGGGTCGTCTGCGTCGGATTGCCTCGCAGACCGGCAGTAGAACCGATGTTGCTGC
>JAPOPA010000296.1 GCA_026713145.1 Chloroflexota bacterium | reverse complement strand
GAGTGTGTCGTAAGGAAAGGTTACAACTCCTCGAGGTGCGAGTAGCCGCCCCAGCCGGTCGAGCGCCATCCAGTACGCCGCGATGGTCTTTGCATCTACAATCCGGCCGTCGCGGATCAAGGTTCGAATTGTGTCGAGGTCATGCCCCTCGACGACAATCGCCTCGTCGTCGTCCGCTTCGAGGACGCTCGGCGACAGGTCCCTGGCGAGGAAGGCGTACATATACTCAGTGCAGAATCCCGGTGCTGTCCAGAAACCTCCGAGGCTCTCGAGCTTTCCCGCCCTATATCCGATCTCTTCCTGCAGTTCCCTCTGCGCGGCCTCGGCAGGGGCCTCACCGGGATCGATCCCACCCGCCGGGGCTTCCAGCAGGTCCGTAGCTATGGGGTACCGGTACTGCCGGACGAGCAGCGCCCTGCCCGACTGATCAATGGGTAGTACGACCACTGCGTCGGCGTGCTCGGCCACTTCACGTGTCGTCCGCTTGCCGTCGGCTAGCTCGACCTCGTCGACGTGCAACTGGACCACCCGCCCGTCGTACACGTCACGCCGCCCAACCGTGAGCTCAGGCTGAACTTCATCGCCCATGGCGTCAATGCTCGTCATGCGTGGTGCGGTGGCTTACGCCCAGACGCTGCGTCAAGGTCGAGTAGAAGGCCGACGGCGGATCGGCCCGCAGGAAGCTCGCAATATGCGGGCTCTTCCTGATAACAACCTTGTCGTTGGGATGGAGCGCCGCGTTCGTGAGGTTGTCGACGCTGATCAACGCCTCGCGAGCGCCAACCACCGCAAGCTCGACGGTACAACTATCGGGTACCACAAGCCCCGTCTGAAGGCTGATGTGTGCCGCCAGCGGCTGGACCAGCAGCACCCTGGATTCCGGCTGGAGCACCGGCCCACCGGCTGAAAGAGCGTAGCCCGTGCTGCCTGTGGGAGTCGACACGATAACCCCATCCGCACGATAAGTTGCCAGCTTCACCCCGTCTATGGTTACCTCGACGTCCAGCAGACGAGGGAGCGTGCCCCGCACAATCGCCTCGTTCAGCGCGTGGTCGACAATTCTGGTCTGCCCGTTCGACTGCGCTGTGACCTCCGCCTGAAGCATGAGCCGTTCTTCCGTTCGTACTTTGCCCTCGAGGTACTGCGGCAGCCGTTCGGCAGCGTTCTCGACTGAAAGCTCCGCCATGAAACCCACGCGGCCCATGTTGATGCCAACGATCGGTACGGAGTACGGAGATGCCATCCGGTTCACGCGAATGATCGTCCCGTCCCCGCCCGCAGTTACGATAAAAGCCGTCGCCCGCAGGATCTCGGGAGCGATATCCTCGTCGTCAACGTGGGCGACCCAACTGCGGTCATGCAGGTCGAGCGTGTCGATGAGCGATCTGATCATCTCGGAAGCGCCCGAAACCTTGCGGGACTGCATGAAACCTATGAGATGTCGCTTCTCACTCATTTAGACGCTGCTCCCGCACTAGGAAAACAACGCCTGCGCCGCAGCCTTGGCGATATCCAGCAACACAATCGGATACACCCCGAACACGAGCACCCCGACGGTGGTAACGCCGACGGCCAGCCGAATGGGGAACCTCGACAAGATCGGTTCGTCCGACTGAGGCGACGAAAGGTACATGACCTTGATCACACTGAAGTAGTAATACGCAGATATCACGCTGTTGATAACCCCGACCACCACCAGCCATTCGAGGCCGGCGTTGACCGCCGCTCCGAACACATATACCTTCGCAATGAACCCGACGGTTGGCGGTATGCCGGTAAGCGACAGGAGCGCGAAAGCCAGCGCCGCGGCGAGATACGGCGCCCGTTTAGCCATGCCGGCATAGTCCTTGATGGCATCGCTGTTAATGTGGTTCGAGATAGCAATGACGACCGAGAACGCCGCCAAGTTCATGACCGCGTAGCCGGCCAGATAGAACAAGACCCCGGATGGCCCGAAGTCCACCTCATCCCCTCCGGTCCTCGCGGCAACCGCCGCAAGTCCGACTAACAAGTATCCGCCGTGGGCAATCGTGCTGTATGCCAGCAAGCGCTTGATGTTCGATTGCGCTATGGCCACCAAGTTCCCCACTGTCATCGACAGAGCGGCCAGCGCGGCGAACACCGCGCTCCACTCAATGCTCAGTTCCTCGACCGGGAACGCCACGTAGAATACCCGCAGGATGATGGCGAACCCTGCCGCCTTGCTCGCCACGGAGAGGAATGCGGTAACCGGAGTCGGTGAACCCTCATAGACGTCGGGAGCCCACATCTGGAACGGCACTGCCGTTATCTTGAAGCCGAATCCGGCGATTAGCAGCGCGATGCCGAGCAGCAGAGCGTAGCTGCCGAATGGCTGGTCGGAGTTGGCGCTCAGGTCCCCGATCCGCGCCGCCACCTCGTCGAGGTACGTCGTACCAGTGAACCCAAACACGTACACCATGCCGTACAGCAGGATCGCCGAGCTGATCCCCCCCAGTACGAGGAACTTCATTGCCCCTTCCGACGAGCGACCGTCCCGGAGGAACGCTGCAAGGGCGACGAGAGGCAGCGACGAAAGCTCCAAAGAGATGTACAGCGTGATGAGCTCCACCGTAGCAGCCATCAGCATCATGCCGGTGGCCGAGTACAGGGCCAGCGCGAAGAATTCGGTGCGGAACCGCTCGAACCGCTGCACGTAGTCGACGGATATGAGTCCGACGACGGCAACCGCGCCGATGAACAGGAACTTGAAGAACAGCGCGAACTTGTCCACGACCAGCGTACCGGCCAACACGCCGGTGTTTTCGGCTGCGGAGTCGTCCCCTATCGTGAACCACAGTGCAATGGTGAAGCCGAGCGGCACGATCAGCCCGACGACTCCCAATCCCAATATGAGGCTCTTGCGCGCCACGAAGAGGTCGAGCAGGAGCAGGGCCGTTGCCAGTCCCACCATGCTCAATTCCGGTGACAGCAGATAGAGGTCGTGAGCAGTCATTGCGCCATCGCCAGTTGGGCCGATTGCTGGATCGAGTTCACGATACCCGTAAGGCCCTCGCTAAAGTAGTCCGAAATGATTGCGGGATAGATGCCGACCACCAGCACTGCCGCGACCAGCGCCACAACGGGCACCATCTCCATTTTCGTTGCATCTCGCACGTCCGAGAACCGCGGGAGCTGCGGCCCGAACATCGTTCGCTGGAGCATCCACAGGATGTAGCCCGCCGTGATGACGACGCCAAAGGCAGCCACGCCCGTCCACCAACCCCACACGGGGAAGGTGCCAAGGAAAATCAGTATCTCTGAAACGAATCCGCTCGTGCCCGGCAGCCCCAGTGATGCCAGCCCGGCTATCAGGAAGCCGACCGCGATAATCGGCATCCGCGTGGCGAGTCCGCCGAGATCGGGTATGTGCCGTGTATGGGCCTTCTCGTAGGCTAGGCCGACCATCAGGAACATCAGACCGGTGATCGTGCCGTGAGTAAACATCTGCATGGCCGCCCCGGTCAGGCCCACTGGCGACACCACGCCCGCGACTCCCACAACCGACGATATCCCGACGAGCACGTACCCCATGTGGCTGATGCTGCTGAACGCCACGAGGCGCTTCATGTCCGTCTGCCGGAGCGTCACGATTGCACCGTAGATCACGTTGATGACGCCCAGCACGATCAGGAACTTCGCCGCGTCCACCATGACGTCGGGGAACATCGCCGCGGAGACGCGGAGCATTCCGTAGCCACCCATCTTGAGCAGCACGCCTGCGAGCATGATGCTCACCGCCGTCGGCGCGTCGGTGTGCGCGTCGGGAAGCCACGTATGCACCGGCCAGACCGGCAGCTTGACCGCAAACGCCACGAAGATCAGGGAGAAGACCAGCCATGCGGGGGCCAGCAGCTTCGCGCCCTGCATCGCGCCGGGCAGTTCAACCATGTCGAACGTACCGGTAGAGAAGAAGATAATCAGGATGCCGACCAGCATGAAGGCGCTGCCGAGGAAGGTGAATATCAGGAACTTCATCGCGGAGTACTCTCGCCTACCGCTTCCCCAGATCGAGATGAGGAAGAACATCGGCACCATCTCCAGCTCCCAAAGGAGGAAGAAGAGGATGAAGTCCAGCGCCGTGAATACCCCCATGACCGCCGTCTGCAGAATGAGCAGCCACACGAAGTATTCCCTGACGCGCTCCTTGATGCCCCACGAGGCGAAGATCGCGACGAAGCCGAGCAGTCCGGTCAACAGCACCATCGGCGCGCTGAGGCCGTCTACTCCGAGGAAGTACTCGACCTTGAACGAATCGATGGGAATCCAACCCGGCGCGCGGTCGACGAGCTGGACTCCACCTTTTGCAAGATCGTAGGCGGTAAAAACGAGAACGCTTAGGAGAAGGTCAATGACAATCGTGGCGCCGGCAACGAGCCGTACGTGCCGGTTATTGCGCACGAGCACGGCGATAAGCAGCGCTCCCACCAGTGGCAGGAACACCGTGGCCGTCAGCAATCCGTTGCCCTCGAAGTCCATGTGTGCCGCTATAGCTCCGTTACAACAACCCTATTTGAACAGCAGGTACGCCCCGAGAATTGCCAGCACGCCGACCGATACGGCCATGCCGTAGCCCTGCACCTGGCCCGTCTGAGCCTGGGCGATTCCCCTTCCCACGTTTCGACTGAATTGGTCTACCAACCGGACCGCCCCATCGACAATCGACCGGTCGGCCCAGTCCAATGCCCGAGCCACTACCCGGTAGAAGAGACGCACCGTCACTACCTCTTCGTATAGCTCGTCGAAGTAGAACTTCCTTGAGAAGAGAATGTAGAGAGGCCTGAAGGCCGACCCCACGCGCTCGGCCGATATCTGCTTGCTGAGGTACATCAGGTACGCCAAGAGGATTCCCGCCAAGGCCAGCACGGTAGATCCGGCCGCAATAAGGATATTGAAGTCGGCTCCATCGCTGTGGAGAAAGTCGTGGACGAGCCAGTGCTTCGGTATCGGGCCGAGGTCGATGATTGGACTGGCCAGGAGTCCGGCGACGACGGCCAGCACGGCGAGAACGCCCATGGGTCCGATCATCGAGTGTGGTGACTCATGGGGATGGTCGGAGGGCCCATGCGACTCCGCATCGGGATCAGCATCCGCCCCGCCCTTGTACTCGCCCTCGAAGACCATGAACAGCGCCCGGAACATGTAGAAGGCCGTCATGAAGACCGCTATCACAGCTAAGAGGAAGACCACCAGAGAGACTGTCCCGTCCCCCCCGAAGGCGAACGCTAGAATCTCGTCCTTACTCCAGAATCCGGCCAAGGGGAATATCCCCGCGAGGCTCAGGCTCCCGATCAGGAACGTGATGTACGTCCATCGCATGTGCGGACGCAGACCGCCCATGTACCTCATGTCGAACGTGCCGCCCGTCGCGTGACTTACGCTGCCCGCGCCCATGAACAGCAGGCACTTGAAGAATGCGTGTGTGAACAGGTGGAAGATCCCGCCGCCCGGCGCGCCCACTCCCAGCGCCAGCATCATGTATCCGAGCTGGCTGACCGTGGAGTAGGCCAGAACACGCTTGACGTCGTTCATGACGAGGCCCATCGTGGCCGCGAGCACCGCTGTGATTCCACCGATGATCGCTACCGTGTTCAACGCAATCTCCGACGCCTCGAACACGGGGAAGAACCGCGCCACCAGGAACACTCCAGCAGCCACCATCGTCGCCGCGTGGATGAGCGAGCTGACCGGCGTGGGACCCTCCATTGCGTCGGGAAGCCACGTGTGCAGGGGGAACTGGCCGGACTTTCCTACAGCCCCGGCGAAGAGGCCAAGCGCAATCCACATGGCCACACCCGGAGCGATGATACCCATGTTCATTGCGTCGTGAATGTCAGGGATGTCTAGTGCGTTGAGACCGGCGGCCGAGAATGTGGCGCCATTGAAGTAGAGATAGAAGATTGCAAGCAGGAACCCGAAGTCGCCCAGACGCGTAACCAGGAACGCCTTTTTCGCCGCCGCTGCCGCGGAGGGTTTGTGGTACCAGAACCCGATGAGCAGGTACGACGAGAGCCCCACCAACTCCCAAAAGACGAATAGTTGGATGACGTTGGACGCCACGACCAGTCCGACCATCGAAGCGGTGAAGAACGACATGTAAGCGAAGTACCGCGCGTAGCCGGGATCATCCTTCATATAGCCGGTAGAGTAGACCTGAACGAGTAGGCTCACCCCTGTCACGACGACCAGCATGATCGCCGTAAGCCCGTCCATGAATATGCCCAGGCTCAGGTCAAATTCCCCGACCGCCAGCCACTCGTGGCCCGTCCACCCGATCTGCCGTCCGCCGTTGTTCACGACCTCGACGAACAGCACGAGAGCGAGTGCGAACGCGATTGCTATGGCGCCAATCGTTATGCGACCCGCGACGTCGGCGTATTGAATGAAGAACGGGCGAATGAACGCCACTATCAAGACGAATGACGCCAGTGGCAGCAGGAATACAAGCCAAGCCGCGATTTCGAGCCAGTCGGACACTACAGCTTCCTCAGTATCTCGTCGGCGACGTGTTCCCGGCCGCGCGGGACCATGACGCGATAGGGCACTCGCTCACCCCAAGACCGAATATCGCCTTCAGGCAGGATCTTCGTAGGAAGTCCCTCCCCTTCTAGGACGTTCTTCCACATCTCAGCGATCATCAGATTGGGCGCTTTTCGATAGTCCGTATACATACTGCTAGTTCTTTAGCTGGGTCGCGTCGGTTACAAATACCGTTTCACGGCTGCGATACAGCGCGATCACGATGGCAACGCCCAGCGCGATTTCCGCCGCGGCGACGGTGATGATGAAGATGCTGAATATCTGACCCGTGAGGAGCGTCCTCGCGGCCTGATCGGTGATGCTTGCGGCATCGCCCAACAGGCTCGCCGGCACGACATAGCGTGATAATGCCACGGCAGTTATGTTCACCGCGTTAAACATGAGCTCGATGCTCATGAGGACCGCGATCGCGTTCCGCTTGGAGAGCGCCCCGTACAATCCAATGGCAAACAGTATCGCGCCGAGAATGAGAAAGTTCTCGAGACTCATCGTTCCCTCACCAGCACGAGCGCCCCGATGATTGCGGCGAGCAGAAGCACGGAAACCGCCTCGAAGGCCAGCACGTAGTCGCGCAGGAGCAACGACGCGATCTGGGGAATGGTGTTGCTGTACACCTCATTCACCATCTGCGCGGCCTCTGTCGTCAACGTGCCCTGCAGCGCGTCCGCCAAGAGCGTCCACTCGGTGTTCAATGCCGTGAAGACCGCCGCCGCTCCAAGCAGGAAGGCGAGAAGCCCAACCGGGTACCGGAGCCTATTCGGAGGACTCCCCTGCTCGGCATCCTGCGTCATCAGTATCGCGAAGAGGATCAGAACCGAAATCGCCCCGACGTACACGATCACCTGAACGACTGCGAGAAACTCGGCGCGAAGGAGCACAAACAGCCCTGCCGTACCCAGGAACACCACGACCAGGAAAAGCGCCGCCCTGAACACATCGCGCATGTGTACCACAGCGACCGCCGATATGATGACGGAGACCGCGATCACCCAGAACGCGATGTCTGTTGCCAGGGCAGATTCCGTGCCCGATCCAAGGCTCATCGCTTGGCCCAGTTCTCCTCTTGCTGACGTTCGTTTGGCCGCTCGTGCCGGCCCACTTGCAGATAGTCACGTTCTTCAATGCTGTGTGGGTCGAATTTCTGACTTTCGATCTGCGGCCTGAACCACGTGCTCGGCTTCTTCGGAGCCGACTTCAACTGTTCAACATCGATTACTAGCTGGCTCCGCTGGTATTTGCCCTCCTCGAAGCCGCTGCCCATGTGGAGAGCGTCGTAAGGGCATGCTTGGACGCACAGCCCACAGAACATACATCGGCCGATGTCGATATCGAAAACCTCGATATCGTACTTGCCCCCGTCCTGCTCGTACTGGCCGGTCGTGTCGGTAACGATGCGGATGATCCCCAGAGGACAGTACTTCGCACAGCTCGCACAGCCCGTGCAACGCTGCTCGTACCACGTGAATTCCTCACCTCGGAAGCGAGGATGCTGGTTCAAACGTGCCGAAACTGTCGCCAGTCCCACTAGCGCCTTCAACGCATCACCGGGACTCTCCTTCGCAAGGCTCAACACGTTCGTGTTATTCGCCTTCGCTAGGCCAAACAGTCCGACTCGACGGTCGGGGTATTGCACCGAGAACATTCTTCCCGGACCCGCGAGATTCTTGAGCGTTACGCCCATTCCCTTAAGCATGCCTAGGCCATACATATCTGCACCACCTCCTGCGCAAGCGCCACTCTAGTCGCTCCCTGCCGCCATATTGGCCAGCGGCGAAGGCGTCGGCGCGCCTTCTCGCCGCAGCTTCCCTTGCCCGAGCAAATTCGCTATGAACACGATGGCCCCGATGAAGACGATCCAGTTGATGCCTGCCATTATCCAAAGCGACCCAGTCGAGATCGTCCCGTCGGCCTCCTGGAACACGAACGCCTCCACGGCCACGACAAAGATATTCACCAGCGAGAGTGGGAACAAGCCCTTCCAAGCAAATCCCATGATCTGGTCTACACGGAGCCTCGGCCATGTCGCCCGAGTCCACAGGAGGACGAATATCAGTGCGAACGCCTTGAGGAGGAACCACACCTGCCCCGGAATGGGGTCTATCCCCCGCGTTCCACCGAGGAACAGCGCTGTCGCCACCACCGCTACCACTATGGGGGCCATGAATTCCGCAAGCTGGAATAGCGCGAACTTGATGCCGCTGTACTCCGTATGATACCCCGAACCCAACTCCG
>JAPOPA010000311.1 GCA_026713145.1 Chloroflexota bacterium | reverse complement strand
TCGGTTAGGTGGGGGAGGGAGCCCCCGGCGCCCGCCGATGGGAAGGCGCAGAAGACGTCACCGGCTTAGCAACTCTCGGAGCCAAGCGACCTCGATGCTGCACCGGATCAGCCGGTCGTCCATGCGGAGTTCGACTTGGTACTCCTCGTTCTCCGTGGGGAGGTTGTGCACTTGGCAGTACTCGGCGAACGCCGCAGCCCCCTCATCGGTGAACTTCCTCCACGCCCGGGCCCAGTGCTGGTTGATCAGCCGAACGGAGCGAATGCCGCTCTTGCTGACATAGAAGGCGTGCCGCTGGCCGGGCACCATCGTCTCTTGCTCGACAGGAATCATCAGGTCCATCAATTCAACCTCCGGACATAGTCCTTGCCGTAAAGGCCTTGTGGGTGTAGCCAGCCGTTCTTCGACTTCTCCTCTCTAGCGATGTAGATGGATTTGCGAGTAAAGCCGGCTTCGAGTAGCGCCCTCTTGACGGACGCAAGCATGATCTTGTCCACCTCCCCTGGCTCGTAGCCGAGGCGGAACATGATCTCGTTTTGGGAGAGGGGGACTTCGTGCCACGGCTCCAACGTTCGCAGTTGGGTCGACAGCGAGCCTCCGTCGAAACTCTCCCTGTCCCGGTTTATGTCCGCCTGGGCTTGGCGCAGACCGACCGGGAGGTAGGAGCCTGTATACCCCGCCTTGAGCAGGGCTTTGGCAGCGCACCAGACTTCTTCCCGGTGCTCATCGAGGGAGGTTTGAATCTGCTCGGCTGACCTCCCCCGCTCAGTCTTGACGACCACGAACCTCCGTAAGCCGGTAGGGTCGTTCGGGAGCGGCCGGGACTCGTTGGCAGTGCCGATCAGGTAGGCGGTCCGAGGGACGGAGACGGCTCGACGGTTATACTTCAACCGGACAGTGTCTACGCCAGGGCCGAGGAACGCTTTCACAGCCTTCACATTGGCAGTGGTGAGTCCTTGACACTCCGGACATTCTACCAGAACTTTTCCCATCATCTCCGTAACCCGCTCCACCTTATCCTTGGAGAAATCGAAGTCCTCCAGGAAGTAAAGGGAGTCGGGGTGGGAGCGGAAGATGTCTTTGGGAAGCATCTCCTTGATAAAGAGGCTCTTTCCATCGCCTTGCCCGCCGACGAGCACAGGCATAATGTCGTATCCAGACCCGGGAGTTTTTATCCGCTCTAATACGCCGAGCCAGATCGCGCGGGAGACCCAACGATTAATTGGTGTGTCGTGGATGCCGAGATTACCTTCAAAAACAGAAAACATTGCGGACTCTGCATCCTCTATGGACATAGAATCGTCAAGACTCTCCAGCCAATCGGAAGGCGGGTCCCGTCTACTCCATTGTCCATACAGGCTTAAGGCATCTGCCCATCCCTGCTTGCTGAAGCGCAACTGACGTGAGCCGGACCCAGAGCGAATCCTGCCCACAGTAGCAATAACCTCGCGAAGCGCTCCTTCTTCCTCATCCTGCAGGGGCTTCCACCTGTCAGTACGGTATATCTCTGTACGCTGGAGCGCAGTGTTGTAAGCCAGCTTGATACCAAGGTGCTCGAGTATGTCCCCGAGCGCGAACACATCAGCCTCAGGCCACAAGCGATCGAGAGGCTTTCGTGCCTTGGCAGCCTCTATGGACAAGGGGTCCATTGTGTTCCGGCCCCCGGCGAGCGTGACGACCTTCGCCATCAGTTATCCCCGTCTGGTCGAACTGCCTTAAAAAGAGTCTCAATTAACCCTCTAAGCATGTTCTGTCGTTGACAATCTCCATAGACAGAGCAGCAAGTATCAAGCATGTGCAGCTCGTGGTCAGAGAGTGAGAGTTTGATCTGGTGCTTACGAGCACTGTCGATCGGGATAGGTGGTAGGAGAGTAGCTTCCTGTGGCATTACTGGCCCCGTTGTAGGTGGTTGGGTACCCATTATGGACCATTGGCGGTACCATTTCACGGACCATTTGACGTCCCCGGTTCTCACTTCTCACTCTCACACCATCAACCCCCATACTCTTACCACCGTTCCATTACCTAACCCTACCCTTCATGTGAGAAGTGAGATGTGAGAAACGGAAAAACCCAATGGAATCAATGACTTACGAACCCTTGCTCGATGGCCTCTCACCCCAACTCCCCCTCACAGACCCAGTCCCTTGGCCTCTGACTCCCGGCACGAAACAGCAAGGGTGAGAAACTTCCCACTGCGCCCGCCCATCGAGCAAGTGACGTCGCGTTCATGCCGGAACTCGCCCGATCTCACTGACCACGCGCCCAGCAACAGACGTCACCCGCATCGATACGCTCGGCGTCACTAGCTGTCCCCGGTGCCAGCAAGATCGCTCAGCCACCTCCGCGCAGCTGCAGCATCCCCGCCGCCCTCGTTGGCGAACTGGTCGAGCAGCTTGCTCAACGCCTTCAGCTCAACCGCGCCCCCGGCCGCCGTTTCAAAGTTGCCCTGAGCAATATCTTCAATCCTCTTCAGGATTTGCTGTTTGCTCAGTG
>JAPOPA010000283.1 GCA_026713145.1 Chloroflexota bacterium | reverse complement strand
GGCTGTGCCCCTGCTCTTTCCTGCGGGCTCTCCGAGCTGCAGCGGTCACTCGATCACCCTCGACGTCCAGTACGAGGAAGACATTACCACTGAGCGTATTCCTGTTAGCGAGGGCCTCTCCCGCGTTCCGGAAGAGCCGGGACTGGGACTTGAGGTCGACGAGGAGATGTTGAAGAAAGTCGCGTCGAACAAACAGATGATGGGGAACCGTCCAAGGGTGATCGGCATCCTGAAAATGCCCGGGGGCACGACATACCACACGCCGAGGAACCCCAATCCGCGGATCATTACGGGCAGGGAAGAAGGGACGATTCGCGGCATCGACTTCGACCGTTGGGAGGAGGACGGAAGCGCGGAGTTCGAGGCGGCGTACCGGAAGATGAAGGCCGAGTGGGAGGCGAAGGGAGTAAATGTCATCGACTAAGGGCCGTCCGTTCATGTTCCGACAAGCTCACCGCGATCGGACTCCCGCCTCCGAGTAGTCAAGAGACCCACACCACCCAACCCATGCTTCTCGCTCTCGACATAGGCAACACGAATATCAAGATCGGAGTCTTCGCTGACGAACGGGGTGACGATCCGTACACCCCTACAGCGTCGTGGCGCATCAACACCGAGCGGGGTCGGACTGCGGACGAATATGGGCTCATGATGTCCAACATGCTTCCGACGCGGGGGTTGGACGCGCGCGACGTGTCCTCAGTGGCGATGTGCAGCGGCGTGCCCTCATTGACGGCGGCGTTCGTCGAGGTAAGCGAGACGTACTTCGGGCGGTCACCGCTCGTGGTCGGCGCGGGCGTCAAGACGGGCATAAAGATCCTGTACGACAATCCGAGAGACGTCGGGACGGACCGGATCGTGGACGCGGCCGCAGCGCTGAAACTCTACGGCGGTCCCGCTATCGTCGTGGACTTCGGAACGGGGACGGTCTTCGATGCTACGACGAAGGACGGCGAGTACCTCGGCGGCGCGATAGCTCCGGGCATACACGTAGCAGCGGGCGCGCTCTACCAAGCGGCATCGCAACTCCGTCACGTCGAGTTGGAGCGGCCCTCAACCGCGATCGGGCGAAATACCATCCACGCGCTGCAGTCGGGACTCGTACTGGGATACGCCGAGATGGTGAAGGGAATGGTTGCGCGATTCGACCGGGAACTCGGTGGAGGATCGAAGGTCGTAGCGACCGGAGGTCCTGCCCACTTAATCGCCGAGGAGACGGGCATCTTCGACGTGGTGAACGACAACCTCACGATGGCTGGGCTGAAGATCATTCACGAGATGAACGTGCAGGTGCCATAGCGCCCGGTACGCTAATCGAGTGTTGGATTCTCTCGTGTGCAGAGTCTTGTCAGCCGCACATTCGCGGAGACTACTGATATTGTCCGTGGTGTATCGTCCTCATGTGGCCGTTTCAACGACGAAGCGTTACCTCAAGGACATGGTCATTACATCCCCCACTTCGCTCTACTTCAATCGAAACATCTCGTGAGTGTTGGTGCCCCCGCCACTTGGTATGAGAATGGCCTCGTTCTCCAGGCAAAGTTCCGTAGCTGGAATGGCGGGGCTGAGGACGGCAGGACGT
>JAPOPA010000213.1 GCA_026713145.1 Chloroflexota bacterium | reverse complement strand
GGCGATGAAGCGGAGCACTGTGGGCGACTGTTGCGGGTCATCCAGCAGGTCGCGAAGAATGCCTTCAACAGTCTTCACTCGCACCATCTCATCCTCTGCGAGCTTCGATATGGTTGGCGCTCGATCGGATCCGGCTATGACGCGACTGCCGAAGGCATGAAAGGTGAACACGTCGGCTCCTGACAGGTCGTCGGGGAGCCGCTCGCGAATCTCACGCGCAGCCTTGCGGTTGTAGGCCAGCACGAGAATATCCGTAGGCGGAACCCCCAGGTTCCACACGAGGTGGGCTACCTTACCGACGATGACGGCGGTCTTGCCGGTCCCGGCACCGGCGAGCACGAGCGTAGTGTCCTCATCGCTGGCAATGGCCTCGGCCTGCTCGTCAGTCAGAGGGTTCGGGAAGGCCGAGCGCGCAGCAGCCTGCACCGCAGGGATACTGTGGGACACGAACCCTCTGTTCGCCTCCTGCCGTGCAGCCTCGAACCCTTCCTCGGTAACGAGAGGCACGAGTCGGTGCAGCGCTTCTCTCGCACCGTTGTTCAGGTGCTCTCGAACAAGCCCGCCGCACTCCTGTAGTACGGATGCGAGCACAGCGAGCAAGGCAGGGGACTGGGAATGGCGAATATAGTAGCGGCCTCCGGAGAGCAACTCATCCATGCGCCTCAACTGCTGGCCAACGAACTCCGCGTGCCGGGCAATCTCTTCAAGGATGGCATCACGCAATCCTGTGGCTGCCTCTTCTTCGAGCCCTCCGATGGAGCGTTCTCGCCCATCGGAAGTGCGGACCTTCAACCGCTTCCAGAACCAGGAGCGGCGAACGATGAGTGTATCGATTGAGCCTACCGGTATCTCCACTACGGGAAGGCCGAACCTTCTCTGGATGTGAATCGCATCGCTGGTCAACGAAACGCGTGGTGGCCCCAGATTGAAGAGCCTGTAGAATCTGCCGGGTTCGACCACAATAGAATCGCTGGGTGTCATCTCAGCCCGACCGCCGCTCATCGTGTGGATGCGGAGCAGGAGCGGACCGCAGGAGATCCCTTCTTCACGCCCCACTAGCCTGCAAACAGGGGACAGCCTAGCACATGGCAGCACCTCTTGAAGCGGCGGGACGGACGGACGAGAGACATAGCCTGAAGGAGGGTTCGTTCCCTTGGGTGAGCACGCGGACACTTTGTGACCCTGCCCCGGCGTCTCTCCAGACTTCACAGGCGATACGGAGAACAGGACCCTCAGTGCTATAGTTTCGTTCCTATGGGTAGGTCTGCTCGGCGCACCAGCGTCGGCAGTGGAGGTGACACCCATGCCCACGTTCAGCACGCTTCCGATCGGAGAGGCCCGCGCGAGGAGCGCGACCGGCAAGCGCGCGGCGCTGCTCCAGGAATACGTCGGCTATATCGAGCGGGTCGCGCCCGGCGAAGCGGGGAAGCTGGAGGCCGGGGAGGGAGAGACAACCCAGGCGATCCGGCGCAGGCTGAACACAGCTGCGGAGGCACTGGGGAGGAGGCTGGAGTTCCGCCGTACAGACACCACCGTCTACTTCTGGTCGTCGGATGGACGCCGGCGAGGCAGACCACGCAAGAACCCGGGTAACGGTCAAGAGTCAGCCTGAGGAACCACCTCGGGTTGGTGTGCCCCTGTGCAGATTGAAACCACTGGTAGGAGCGAGTGGCCATGAAAGTTGACGAACTCGGAACGCTAGAGCATGTGGACGTCAAGGATGTTTGGGATAACGAGCCAGGGGACTTTACTCCTTGGCTTGCCGACAATCTGGAAAGGATAGGCGATGCCATAGGCATCGACCTCGATTTGGTCGCGACTGAGATGTTTGTCGGCCGATACCGAGCCGATATCGTAGCTCAGGTACCCAACGATAGTACGCGGGTGCTCATCGAAAACCAACTAGAAGAAGCAGACCTGCAACACCTTGGGCAAGTCTTGGCATACCTGGCTGGTCTGGACGCAAAGGTCGTCGTTTGGGTGGCGAAGAGATTCAGAGGCGAACTCCTAGCGGCAATAAGATGG
>JAPOPA010000246.1 GCA_026713145.1 Chloroflexota bacterium | reverse complement strand
GCGCTTCCGCGGGCTTCCCCCTGCCGGGCAGGATCGGGGCGATTCACGCGCAGGGGCCTCGCGTCATCGCGCACGTGGATGTGGGAGTGGTGCTGGTCGTGGAGCTCACGCCGCGGGCGGTTTCCGAGCTTGCGTTGAGGGAAGGGACGCAGGTGTACCTGATCGTCAAGAGCAACAGCGTACTGGCGCTGGACGCGTTGGAGGCAGGTCCGGGCAACGGGCAAGGCAGCGAGGACGATACGACATGATTCGGCGGGAGGGAAGAACGTAGAGAGTATTGCATATTGGGCTGGTCCTGGATTCTGCCCCGTATCGGGGTACGGGGTGACGTTCCTTCGCGGGCATGACGGCTTTGGGACTGTCCTGTTCGGACGTATTGGAGTGAATGCGACGCAGTAGTCAGTTGAATTGGTATAACCTTTGGTGACTGCAGCGTAGATGAGAACTTCTCACCATATCGCAAAGGCGAGATGAACAGATGGAATCGACCCGGTCATCCAAGTCGATGAAGCAGAGGCTCCATAGCGTCCTAGAGCGGTCGGACGGTGGATTCAGCGGATTCGACATATTCATTGTCTCATTGATCTGCCTGAACGTCGTCGCCCTGATTGTGGAGACCGTCGATGAGATTCACGATGTCTCGCCGCTGGCATTCCGAATGTTCGACACGATCTCGGTGGCGATCTTCACGGTGGAGTATGTCGTACGGATATGGTCGTGCACGGCGGAGGAGCAATATCGGCATCCGGTATGGGGGCGACTGCGATTTGCCGTGACCCCAGTCTTGTTCATCGACTTGCTGGCGATCCTGCCGTTCTACGTGGCGCTCCTGGCGCCGGTGGGGTTGATAGATCTGCGAGTCCTGCGATTCCTGCGGGCGGTGCGACTGTTGGCTCGGATAGCGCGACTGAGCCGCTACTCGTCCGGATTGAGGACATCGGCCGGGGTGTTAAACGCCAAGCGCGCTGAGCTAATCACGGTGATCGTGTTTCTCGCGATCCTGCTACTGATGGCGTCGTCGCTGATGTACTACGCGGAGACCGAAGCACAGCCGGACAAGTTCGCCAACATTCCCCAGGCGATGTGGTGGAGCATCATCACGCTGACGACGGTGGGGTACGGCGACGCGGTCCCGGTCACTGCGGCGGGGCGGATTCTCGCGGGGGTGATTGCCATATTGGGGATCGGGCTGTTCGCCCTGCCTGCGGGAATATTAGGGTCGGGGTTCATGGAAGAGATGAGCAAGAGGAGGCAGGGGCCGAGGTTGTGCCCTCATTGTCAGAGGGAGATTCACGAGTAGGGTCTTTTGTAAAGGCCGGGCGGTTCAGTCGGAGGTATTCCGGAAGCTGTGGAGGATGTCGCCGGGGAGAGGGTCGAAGAATGAATCGGGTACTTCGGCTTGGCCTCTTCCCAGACCCACGGGGCGTGTTTCGTTAGAGCGGTCAGCAAACGGGAGCATCTCGGCAACAGGCTCGTTTCCGCAGCAGAGGATGATTCGATCGCCGGGCTTCAAGTCATCGATGTGCTTGGAGAGGTTGGTCTGGGCTTGTTGGATGGTCAATTTCTTGGTCGACATGGAGGGATAGTAAACCATTTGCTGCCAGGTAACCATGCCTTTGCGGGCCGGCCCTGATGGTTTCCCACCACTCTGGTTTCCGGCCTTCGCCGGAATGACGGCCATATGCAGGTCGAGTTTCGCAGTCGTCTGATGTAGACTTCCGGTGACTCACCGTACGGGGGGCGTCATGTGCGCGAAGAAGAAGGTGCATCATGTCGTGAGGCGTCCGGGCAATAGGCTGGGGGACCCGGACATCGAGATACCGGTTGCGGAGGACCTGGTAACGGAGCCGGGCGCGCCGGTGCGGGAGGGCGACGTATCGTTCTACAGCCGCGAGTACCCGTTGGAGGCGCACTTCGTGGAGAACTCCGCCGACCGGGAGTGGCTGTGGTCGCAGTACACTGAGTCGTTCGCGCAGTGGCGCGTCGAGCACGAGAAGGTGGACACGCCGCTGGTGGAGGCGGCCGCGGTGTCGGGGGATATCCCGCCGCACGTGGAGCCTGACCCCGACCCGACGGAGCCGATCCGCCGGAAGGCGCGGGAGTTGGGGTTCAGCGAGGTCGGCTTTACGCGGTACGACCGCCGTTACACGTATGCCAGCAAGAAGAAGTGGGTAAAGTTCCAGCACGCGATATGCCTCGCGTACGAGCAGGAGTATCACGGGACGCAGAAGATCCCGAGCGAGGAGGCGGAGCACACGCACTTCGGGACGTACACGACGGAAGGGGCCGTGTCGCTGGAATTGGCGGACTACATCCGGTCGCTGGGGTATCACGCGCAGGTGCACAGTCACAGCGACTCCAGCGCGCCGTATATCCCGATGTTCATCAGCGCGGGGCTGGGTCAGCTGGGGGCGAACGGGCAGCTCCTGATGCCTCATTTCGGGTCGCGGGGGCGTTTGATGATGATCACGACGGACGCGCCCGTGAAGTACGACGCGCCGGTGGACTACGGGATCAACCGTTTCTGCGACAAGTGCCAGGTGTGCGTGGTGCGGTGTCCCAGCAACGCGCTTTCACGGGACAAGCTGTGGTGGCGTGGGACGTTGAAGAACAAGGTGAGCTATGCGCGGTGCCGTCCGGTTATGGGGCGGTACGACGGGTGCTCTATCTGCATGAAGGTGTGCCCCGTGCAGAAGTACGGCATGGAGCCGGTGATGGAGCACTACGTGGAGACGGGCGAGGTGCTCGGCAAGGGGACGGACGAGTTGGAAGGTTACACGCTCAAGGACAAGGGCCATTTCGGTCCGGGCGAGAAGCCGCACTTCACGCCGGAGTTCTTCCAGATACCGCGGGGGCGGTATGAGGACTGGGTCTACGAGGAGTTCAAGGAGCGCCTGGCCGCAGGTGAGGAGCTGACGGAGGAGGAGCTGGCGGAGTTCGGCGACGAGGTGCGTGAGGCGGTGCGGACGAAGCGTGAGGCGACGGGGTAGCGTTGGGGGGACTCACCCTTCGACAGGCTCAGGGTGAACGGATTTTTCTTTCTGCCATATTTGAGTGATGCTGGCGCGTTTTCGCTGGGCAGTCCGATGGGTTCCCGCCCCGTGTCAGGGCACGGGGTGACGTTCCTTCGCGGGTATGACGGGATGAGAGTGTTGCGCGCGGGACTTATCATCTGGGAATTTTCCGAGGGCTTCAATACTGTCCCAGAGTGCCTCGCTGCTTTGCGACCCGTTCACCGACGTTGAAGAGGATCCAGCCGACTACTAAGAATACAAATGATTGGATCGCCAGAAACACCATGCTTCCGTCCTGCCAGACAGCCGTGAGTGACGCACCGTCAACTACCACCCTGCGGAGGACGATGATCCCTTGAGTTGTCGGCAGGAATACGGCGATGGTTTCAAGCCATGCCGGGAAATGGTGCACGGGCAGCAGTGAGCCGTTTAGGAACAACAGGACATTGGTCAATAGGCTACTAACCGAACTGACTTGTTTATACACTAAAGTGAGGCCGCCAATAGCGTACCCGAAACCTATCAAGCCGATCATCGTTAGGACGAACGGCGGTAGAGCCGCCAATTCCAGCGGCAGGGTAACCGGAAGGATCATCACGAGGATAACACCAAGAAGGGCGACTATGACCGTATGTTGCAGGAAGTTGGCGACGACCCACCCAACAATTACCATCCATGCGGGTACCGGGCTCATATAAATTTGCTCTAAGGTTCCGACCGACGCCTCGCCTGAGAGGCTGGTACTCATGTTCGAGATAGCCATGACCGCATAGAGCCAAATCAAGTAGCCGAGAAGAACCGCCGGAAGCCCTTCGGATTTGATCGTACCGCTTCCAATAAAGAAGCTAATGAAGACGAAGAAGAGCACGAGCGTCAAAAACTGAATTGCTAAGTCGACCCGATAGTTCCAGGTTATGATGAATGTCTTACGAATCTCGTTATAGAGGACGAGCGGGACGGCAATCACTTTCGGTCCTCGTTCAGCAGATCCATAAAGATGTGTTCCAAGCTCGGCGCGGCACGCTGCACCGACAAAATAGGGAGACCTTCCTCCCGTAAGCACCGGAGCACCTGGTGAAGACTATCCTGGTCGGCAATGTCGCCCGAAATCGTAGTCTCGGAGTCGCCAGGTTCCAGGGTCAGTCCCTCAGGCAACGACCCCTGTCCGTTGAATAGACCCCCTACACGTATTGTGTAGTAGTCTCGACGGAAGAGCGACAGTAGCTCATCGACGGAACGATCCGCGATGAGGCGACCTTCGTTGATGATGGCAACGCGGTCGCAAAGCTCCTGGGCCATGGCCAGCTGGTGCGTCGTGAGCAGGACGGTCTTGTTTTCCTCCTTGGCAAGTCGAGATACCCATTCCCGGACGGTTTGCGCCGACTCAACGTCAAGGCCCAGCGTCGGCTCGTCGAGCAGAACAATGGGAGGGTCGGACATGAGCGCGGCAGAGATAGCCACCTTCTGCTGCATCCCCCGTGAGAATTCTCGAACGTCGTCGTTCCTTCTCTCCCAGAGATCGAGCTCCTTAAGCAGCCTGTCCGCCCTCGGCTTTAGATACCTGTCCCTGACGCCCTTTAGCCTACCGAAGTACATCAGGTTCTCCATGGCCGAGAGCCGCCAATAGACTGTGCGGGCCCCCTCAAGCACCGTGCCGAACTGTCGCATTGCGGCACTGCGGTCTCGCTGAACGTCGTGGCCGAGTAGCTTGACGCTTCCGGCATCGGGGATGACGACACCGCACATCATCTTGATGGTAGTCGTCTTGCCCGCGCCATTTGGGCCGAGGAACCCGAATATCTGGCCGCGGGGAATCGACAGGCTCAGATCGACAACGGCCCGAACCGGCGCCGAACCTCGCCGGTGGAAGGTTTTCGTGAGGGATACGAGTTCAATCGCGTTCATTGATCGTCAAGCCGCACTGGGCCGTGAACGTAGGGTGAGGGACATTGCTACATTACATCATATCATATTTCTGCAATACGGCTCCAATGCTTACGAGGGCAATCTTCTTGCCGCTGTCCTGGTATACACTGGAGTCCAGAGCCGGAACGCAGACCCCCTGCAGTTCCGTGGCTGTCACCCTCACCCCCGTATCGAGTGCGGGGGTGGCTCTAGCTCCCGTATCGAGTACGGGGCAAGCTCTCTCCCACGACGGGAGAGGGGAATACTGATAGGTCACCCTTCGCGGGGAATGACTGATTTGGGGCTGAACCGCCAGCTACTCCACGTACCACTCCTCGTTGCCTGCTCGCTCGTAGGCCTTCGCCCACTCTTCGGAGCCGTCGTCGAACCAGCGGTCGTAGGTGTAGTTGCGGACGGTGCCCTCCTCCTGGCCCATGATCTTGGGCAGGTGGGGCTGGCCGAGGGAGTAGATGGTTCTGCCGCTGCCGAACCGGACGACGCCTACGTAGGGGGCGATCTCGTTGGGGACGTTGTCGCGGTACTTGTAGAGCAGGTCCTCGTCGACGTCAAAGCCGAGGCCGGGCTCCTCGGAGACGCGGGGGAAGCCCTCGTGAACGGGGAACCGCTTGTGGGTGATGTCGTCCTCGGCGTCGAGCTGATCGTCGAGGTGGATCGAGTGGCCCGTGGCGGTCGGCATGGTGCAGGCGACGTGCATGGCCATGGACTTGGCCAGAGTCCCGCCGCACATCTGGAAGATGGTCTGCAGGTTGAGCTTGCTGTATGTGGTGGCAGTAGCGATCAGAGTGCCGATGGGCGGGTACATCATGTAGGCGTCGGCCATGCCAAGCTGGGCCTCGTGGCCTCCGCCAAGCTTCCATGACCCACCATGCACGACGAGGAGCTGCGTTCGCCGCCGGAGCTCGCGCCAGCTCTCGACATCGGCGGTGTCGAAGGGGTCCTCGATCCAGTGGACGATGGGGTGATCGCGCTCGAGCCGGGCGACGATGGGAAGGATGCCTCCGAGGGTCCGGCCACGCCGTCCGGTGAAGTCGTAGTGGACCCTGAAGCCGGGCGGCGTGACTTCCTCGATGATCCTAGTCCAATTGAAGATGTCGGCCAGTGGGCTGGTATGTATCTTGAAGATGGTGTAGCCGTCATTGACTGCGCGGGTGACATCGTCTGCCAGCTCCTGGTCGGTCGGGCCGCCCCAGCACCATGCCGCGGTAGAGACGCTGTCACGTACCTTTTGGCCTATGAGCTTGTACGCGGGCACTTCGAGGTACTTGCCCATGATGTCGTACATCGCCATTACGACGGCTGGGTACAGGTCGGAGCCGATGTAGTCGAACGGGTCGGTGTCGATGAGCGGATCGAAAGCCTCAATGGGCGGAGGGGCCGCGCCGTCGAAGTCGCCGTAACCGACGATGCCGGCATCGGTTGTCACCTTGGCGGCGATGCGATGCTCGTGCCCGTTGCGGGCGGGGTTGTCACGGTACCGCTTGGCCAAGGGCGGGCGAATGGTGAATACTTCGATGTCGGTGATTTTCATTTGGGGGCGCTCCTTTGGGGGAAGAAAGTAGAAAATATTGCGTAGGGAGTCGAGAGCGGGTCTCTCACCCTCACCCCCGTATCGAGTACGGGGCAGGCTCCAGCCCTCTCCCAAGACGGGAGAGGGGGACAGACAATGGCGCGTCCCGGCTAGTAGTTGGTTGCGCGGCCGATTTGCCGGTTGTACTCTTCCTCGCCGAAGAGACCTTTCTTGTTCACCCATCGCCATATCTGAGGCTTGAGTGTCAGGCTTCGGTCTTCGAGTGGCAGTTTGACCGCCGCATGGCCCTGGCGGGCGGACTCCCTCATGGCAACGGTCGCCTCGAAGGACTTGTGGTGGACATGCCCGGGCGCCTTCGGCTCGATGCCGAGGGTGATGGCGTCGACGATGGACTGCATGCCGTTCATGAGGCGGTCGCCGGGGTAGAGCCAGCCGTCGTCGTCGTACCCGCCTTCGGCGTGAGGACGAAACGGCTTGAAGGTCTTCGAGTCGTCGTACTGCAGGCCGGAGAGGAGGTCTGCGTCGGAGGCTTCTTTCTTGTGGTAGAAGCGGTGGTGGCGTTTGTCGGTCACGTAGACGCCCTCGGTGCCGGTGACTATCAGTCCCCTCATGGCTCCGGTCCTGGCGTGAATGAAGCACTCTATGCCGTTGGCGTATCGGACGTAGCCGCCGATGCCGAGGTACTCGTCGTCGCTCTCTCCGAAGGGGTCGCCGTTGGTCCATCCGGTGACCCAGTCGATGTCGGCGTCCTGTGCAAACATGTGGGCGACGCTGAGGCCCTGGCAACCGCCCTGCATAATCGACTCATAGAGGTTAATGTTCAGGACCTCGCCGATCTCGCCCGCCTCGATCATGGCACGGGCCTCCCACAGCTGGGATATGCTGCGGTCGACGTTGCCGCCCTGCCATGGGATGCCATTCGCCTCGCATGCGGCGACCATGCGGTCGGCGTCGGCGAGGCTGGCGGCGATCGGCTTCTCGGAGACGATGCCCTTCGCGCCGGACGTTTCCGCCGCGAGGACGACCATGTCGGGGTTGTACTGGACGGGGAGGACGCAGTCTACGATGTCGAGCTGCTCGTTGGCGTACATCTCTTCAGCGGTGCTGTAGCCGCGAGCGGAGAATCGCCGCAACGCGAGAGCAAGGTTGTCGGGGTCGGGATCGGCGATCGCAACGACCTGCGTGTCGGGCAGCAGATTGAAGCCGCGGGCGTGCTGGGTGCCCTGGCGTCCGCATCCGACGATTCCGACCTTATATTTGGCTGTAGGTGTCATCTTGAGGGGCCTCCATAATTGGAATGCGGTGAGGATGGTTCATGATATCTCATTCGTCAGGAGATGGCAGGAGGAACCCTCTGGCGACCGCCGAGAGCACCATCGATGTTCATTGGGACAACCGAGTCCGTTCGTGGTGAGCTTGTCGAACCATGAACTGCGCTGCCACCACCCCACAGACTCAGAGCCTCCCTCGTTCTTGAGACGAGGGCGAACGGGAGTCTATTTCGACTCCCCCTAGACCCTTTCCTTGCCCGTCGGGCAGACCTCCAGCAGGCAGCATTCGACGCAGTCCGGCTCCTTCTTACAGACGTTCGCACTGTGGGTAACTATGAGGGCGTGGTACTCGTTGAAGAGCGATACGTCCGACGGGAGGTTTTCGGTGAAGAGGCGCCGGTAGAGTGCGTAGGGGGCCTTCTCGGGGGCCAGGCCGAGTCGGAAGAGCAGGCGCCTGGTGTAGAGGTCGATGACGAAGACAGGCATGTCGAGGGCGTAGAGGAGGATGTCGTCCGCGGTCTCCTCGCCGATGCCGTGGATGCCGAGCAGTTCCTCGCGGAGGGACGCGGGGTCGGCGGTCATGAGGGCTTCGATATCGTCGTCGCGCTCACCGAGCCACTCGACGAGGGCTTTGAGCTTGCGGGCCTTCATGTTGTAGTAGCCGGATGAGTAGATGAGCTGCGCTATGTCGGCCACGTCAGCGCTTCTGAGTTCATGGGGCGAGAGCTGTCCGGCGTCTGAAAGGGACCGGATTGCCTTCGCGGCGTTGCTCCACGCGGTGTTCTGGACGAGGACGGCGCCTACCATGACCTCGAAGCGCGAGTCGGCGGGCCACCAGTCGCGGGGACCGTAGCGTTCTTGGAGGCGTTCGTAGATGTCGTTCAGGCGGTCACGCATGGGTGGTTGCTTGGCTTTACCTTTCATGCCGTACGTTTTACGCTGTTACGGCTCGACCTTCAAGCTTGCGAGGTGCATGTGGCGACCTTTGTTGAACGGCTGCTGAACGCCTGCGAGACCAACCGGAGTCTGCTCTGCGTCGGGCTCGATCCCGACCCGGCGAGGATGCCGATCGGGGACGTTGTGGAATTCAACGCGGCCATCGTGGACGCGACGCGCGACCTCGTGTGCGCCTATAAGCCGAATGTTGGGTTCTATGACGCGCGGGGCAGCGAGGGCATTAAGGAGCTTGAGCGCACGATCGCGCACATCCGAGACGTTGCGCCATCGGTAATTGTCCTAGCAGACGGCAAGCGCGGAGATATCGGCTCGACGAACGCGGCGTACGCCAGGGCGTACTTCGAGACGTGGGGCGCGGACGCGGCGACTATCAACGCCTACGCGGGAGGCGCGGATCTTCATCCGTTCCTCGATTACGAGGACAAGGCCGTGTTCGTATGGTGCCGGTCGTCGAACGAGGGCGCTGCCGAGTTGCAGGACCTGCCGGTGGAGACGGACGGGTTGACGATGCCGTTCTACCAAGCGCTGGCCCGCCGGGCAGTCGAGTGGGGGCCCCGGGGCAGCGTTGGGCTCGTCGTAGGGGCCACGTACCCGAAGGAGCTTGCCGAGGTGCGCGCCATCGCACCTGACGCGCCGATTCTGCTTCCGGGCGTCGGTGCTCAGGAGGGGGAGTTGAGGACATCGGTTGAGGCGGGCGTCGACGGTGCTGGGCGGAATTTGCTCGTGAGCAGCTCGAGGGGCGTGTTGTATGCCTCATCCGACCCTGTCAGGTACGCCGATGCGGCCCGGAGCGCCGCGGAGCGCCTGCGGGACAGCATCAACGCCGTGCTCGAAGACGGAGGGCATTCATGGTAGTAGACTTCCGTATGGGAGAGCGGCTGGCGCTGCGGAAGAAGCACCCGTGCGGCGGGTTCGAGTGGGAGATCACGCGGCTCGGGGCGGATATCGGGATTCGGTGCGTGACGTGCTTGCGACACGTGATGATGGCGCGCTCCACGCTGGAGAAGCGTATGAAGGCCCGGCTATCGGGCGGAAGGACGACGTAGGGGATACCTCTATGCGACTTGAGGGGAAGACTGCGCTTATTGCGGGCGGCGCTTCAGGCATTGAGGGGCGGCTGATGGGCATCGGCGGCGCTGCTGTGCGGCGATTTGCGCGCGAGGGGGCGCAGGTCGTCATCGCGGACATCAAGGACGACATCGGTGAGCAGACAGCGGCGGAGATCAGGGCCGAGGGGGGTGAGGCGCTGTACGTCCACCTCGACGTGACGGACGAAGGGGAATGGATGGCGGCGGTTGCAGCATCCGTCGAGCGGTTCGGCAAGCTTGACGTTTTGGTGGACGCGGCGGGGACGTCCATACGGTACAAGGTGGAGGAGACGCCCGTCGAGACCTTCGACCTGGAGATGGCGGTCCATGCAAGGGGCGCTTTTCTCGGAGCAAAACACGCGATCCCTCGTATGCGCGAGGCAGGGGGCGGCTCGATCGTCATCGTCTCGTCGATGTACGGCATCGTGGGCGCGGCTTCCACCTCATACCCGACGGCGAAGGGGGCGATGCGCAACTTCACGAAGGCGGCGGCCATCCAGTACGCGGCGGAGGGGATCCGGGTGAATTCGGTGCATCCAGGATTCGTGATGACGCCGCTTACCGAGGACATATTCAACGTGCCAGAGATCATCGGCCCACGATTGGCGATGGTGCCCATGCGTCGGCTCGGCACGGTGGATGAGATCGCCAACGGCATCCTGTTCCTGGCGTCGGACGAGTCGTCGTTCATCACCGGGGCGGAGCTGGTGATCGACGGAGGGTACCTGGCGGAGTGAGGGGTATTCAAAGCCAGGTGACCTCATCTTCACGGATCGAGACTTTGAGGGTAATTTCTCCGGGTGGACGTTTGCTATAATCACGTCAAAGAGGATGTCAACACTTCAGGTGTGAGCGGGTTGTTGTCCTAATTCGGAGTGAAGATGCCGACGGCACAAGAAAAACTCGATCTTGCTCGACGCCACTTGGCTAAGATCCAGCCAGATCCAGAAGACCTAGACGACCTTTCGATCTATGGGCTCTATTGCCTTGAAGCGGCTGTTGAGGCTGCGGCCCTCCAAGTTGAAATAAAGATAACAAAGCAGCATTGGGAAAAGGCGAACGTTGCGCGTGAATTACATACGCAGCATGGGCTTCCTGACATCTATGACCTGCTAAACGACCTTAACGATAGTAGAAAGGCGGTCGCCTACGGAGATGTCAAGGCGCCTGATTTTGAAGACCGAGACGTGGCGATGGAGATTGAACGCTACGTTGAGGCAGTCGAAGAGTTAGTCGACTCGGATGACGGGCAACCTCTATTCAGCTAATGGATTATTCGGCATGATGTCGCATGGTCTGACAAATAAATGGCCCACGGAAGCGTCGATGCAATGGACTGAGACCTTCCTAGAATCAGTGCGGGATGATCTCAGCATTTCAGCCGTGATAGCCATTGGCTCCGCGGTTCGACCGAATGAAGCGCCCGCCGACCTTGATCTCGTGGTGATATGCAGGGAATCCTTGAACGTCCGCCGTTCGCGGCCCATGGAAGTCGATCTGCGCGTTTATCGAGCGGATGACATGGACAGGTTGATAGCCGAGGGACACGATGTTCTAGGGTGGGCTATCAAGTTTGGGCAAGTCCTATTCCAACGCAGCGGTTTCTGGGACATGACGCTGAGCCGTTGGAAGAACGAACTGCCGTTGCCCTCTCCTGAGACTCCTCGCATGAGAGCAAGGGAGACACGCAGGCGGTTCTTGAGCGTCCTTGAAATAGGCGACCTAGATGCCGCACTTGAGCAGGCCATATCATGCTTAACTCATTTGGCATGGGCAGAACTTCTGGAACGCGGCGTATTCCCTGCTTCGAGGCGTGAACTGCCGAGTCAACTAAGGGCGGTTGATTCTCATAGACTCGCGGACTCTCTCGAAGGCCTATTGGACGCCGACTCCGAACAGCCGGAAACCCGTGAGCGACTTGAGGTCATAGTTGCCAAACCGCCAGAGGCCATTACCGTAGACTCGTAAGTCTGATTGTGTCGCGACATGTCGGCAGCGAATTCAGACATGCTTGATAACAAGAAAGAGCACTCCGAATACGCCCAGACGGTGCTGGGGCCTGTGGCGCCGGAAGAGTTGGGTGTGACGCACACTCACGAGCACATCCTGTCCGACCTTTCGAATATCGCCGTGGAGCCGGACGACCCGTTCGAGCGCGAGATGTTCCACGCGCCGATGCGGATGGACATTCTCGGGTACCTGAGCTACTACTTTGGCGCGAATCTCGACAACCTGCGTCTGGACGACGTCGATACGGCAATCGCGGAGATCGACTTGTACAGGCGTCACGGGGGCGGGGCGATCGTGGAGGCGTCGAGCATCGGGCTGAGCCGGAACCCTGAGGGGCTTGCACGCGTTTCGAGGGCGACAGGAGTCCACATCGTGATGGGGTCGTCGTACTACGTCAAGGAGGCGCACCCGCCCAATATGGACGATATCTCGGAGGACGCAATCTTCGAGGAGATCGTCGGCGACATCACGGTCGGCGTGGGGTCTACTGGGATCAGGGCGGGGATCATTGGGGAGGTCGGGTGCTCGTACCCGCTGTCGGACAACGAGCGAAGGGTGCTCGTGGCCTCTGCGAGGGCGCAGAGGGCAACCGGAGCGGCGATTCTGATTCATCCGGGGCGCGACGAACCCTCGCCGGAAGAGATCATTGAGGTCATCGCAGGTGCCGGCGGCGATCCGCGCCGCACCATCATCGGGCACCTCGATAGGACGGTTATGGACCGGGAAGTCCTGCTTCGCATAGCAGAGGCAGGGTGCTATCTCGAATGGGACCACTTCAGTTCTGGTCTGCCGTACTATCCGCCGAACCCAAAGATCACCATGCTGAGTGACGCCGACCGCGCGGAGGTGATTGCATTCATGATCGAGCACGGCTACGGCGACAAGATCCTCACGGGGCACGACGTGGCATCGAAGCAAAGGCTCACCGCGTACGGCGGGCAGGGTTATTTCTACATCATCAGGCGCGTGGTGCCGTGGTTGAAGACGCGTGGATTCTCAGACGAGGATATCGACCGGCTGCTCATCCACAACCCGGCAAGGATACTGACCTTGGCGGAGCCGTCCGGGTAGGTGTTAGGTGTTGCGGGTGAACAAGCGATGCACCTTGGAGACCCGGGCCTTTCACCCTCACCCCATCCCTCTCCCGCGACGGGAGAGGGGGCAGGATGTTTCACCGCAGAGGGCGCGGAGGGCGGACTAGCCCTTCGCGAATAGTTCGTATGCGCGGGCCTCTTCGGGTGTCTGGTATCTGCCGGAGTGGTCGCCTCCGAGCCAGCGGTAGGGACGCGGATAGAGGGTCATCGAGCGGTCCTCCAGCGGGAGTGAGAGGGGGACGGAGCCCCAGAGGGCGGAGTGCTTGGCGGCGATGGCTGCCTCGAGGGACCTCAGCAGGTCGTAGCCGGATACCGCCATCTCGGTGCCGTTCTCGACCGCGGAGATGAAGGACAGGATCGAGCTTGCAAGGTAGCCGTATTTCGGCCAGGCAAACGGCGTGAACTCGCGGTCGGACTTGACGCGGGCGCCGTTGTCGTCGAAGCCCTGGTAGATGTCCATTACGTCGCCCCAGTCCCAACGCAGGAGGGAGTCCTCCGTCCAGACGTCGACGCCGCGATGGGGTGTCGGCTCGCCGTAGACGGTGGTCTCGATTCCGGTGCTCATCTTGAAGCGACCGTTGATGATGAGTCCGCTGTCCTCGTTCGCCTCCAAGGATTCCTGCGGCTTGCCCCAGGCGATGACCTCGGTGATTTCGGCGTTGGTGAGGAGCCGGAGGACTGCGATGTGCTGGCATCCGCCGCCGGAAATCTCGCCGCCCCACCCGTGGACGGTTGCGCCTTGCACCTCTCCGTAGTCGCCGTTTCGGAGCCAGCTCGCGGCCTCCTGGACGTCGGCGCGGGAGCGCTGGAGGTTGCCACCGTGGAAGACGACGTCGCGCTCCTCACAGGCGGCTATCATCTCGTCGACGTCGGAGAGCGTCGCGCCGATGGGCTTGTCGGTGGAGACGCCGCGCACGCCCGCCTGGGCGGAGGCGATGACGGCGTTCTTGATGAACTTGCCGGGGAGGACGACGACGGCGAGATCAGGGACCTCGTCCATCTGTTGGTACATTGTCTCGGCGTCCTTGAACAGCGCGGTGACGCCGAAGCGCTCGCCGACGACGTTGCGCCTGTCGTCGTTGTACTCGGCGATGGCGACGACCTCGGTGTTCTCGAAGGTGTTGTAGACATCGGTGTAGTGTTGGCCCATTCGGCCGCAGCCGATGATCGCCACTTTCAACTTTTCGTCGGCCATGTTTCCTCCGCTCCGGTCAGACGCCGGGGACAGTTAGAATAGTTGCCCGATTGTAGTCGGACGGGGTCGTTATTTCAATGGGGACGGTTGGTGAGGGGTGTCAGATGTCGGCGCCGTGGAATCGGGCGATTTCGATGAAGTCGGATTCGGCGTCGGACCAGTCGTAGAGGGCGGAGTCGACGACTCGGTGGGCGTCTATGCCGATGACGAGCTGCTGGACGGGGTAGGCAGGTCCGTCTCCCCAAGGGCTGACGGCGACGCCGCGGTCAATCTCGGAGAGGTATGCCATTCCGTTTGGGTGTGAGTGGTAGATGATGCGGGCGGGGGCGTCAGAGTCGAGGCTGTTGTTCAACTCTATGAGGTCCTGCGCGCCGAAGACATAGGCGGTCTCGGCGGTGCGGCTGGGAGCGGAAGGGTGGTCTCCCTGCGCCTGCATGTTAACGCATGCCCTGACGGTGGTGACGGACGAGCCGTCCCTGTCGCCTGCCAGCCAGCCGCAGCACTCGTTGGGATACTCCCTGCGGGCCTGGCGGTAGATTTCTTCGAGGATGTCGCGAGGTATTTCCAGTGGCTGCGGCGTCGACATAGTAGGAGTTGTGGGCCCCGTGGTTGTTAATCGTCGTTGCGTGGACCGAAGCCCTCTTCTCCGGCAGGGCGTTCCTGCGCGGTGGGGTCGCCGCTTGCGGGGCTGCCGAAGTGCTGTGGCCGCCAGTACCAGACGTGGCCGTGGTCGGCACCGGCGATCAGGCCGAGGTTGCCGTTGTCCTGCCAGTCTACGGGGGCCATGTGGACGCCATGCCGCCAGAATTCCAAGGGATTACCTTCGTCGTCGAAGACAAGGACGACGGGCTTCTTGAATACGGGCTCCGTCTTTGTGCCCACGTTCTTGGCGAAGAGCATGTAGCTGCCTCGGTACGGGCTGCCGTGCTGTGGGCCGACGCCGATGAGCAGGTCGAGGAGGCCGTCTCCGTCCCAGTCGACGACGTTGAACTTCGTCCTGCCGCGTCCGTCGCCTCCGGCGGGAGTGTAGATGCCGTGCGTCTTGATGGTCGAGCCGTCCTCATAGCGGAGTTTTTCGCCCGGGAGGAGGCAGGACAGATCATCGCTGCCCGCGCGCCTGTAGAGGGCTACGTCGAGGTCGAGGTCCTGGATGACGATGTCAGGCAGGTCGCCGTTGGTCAGGCGGCCGATGCCGGGCTGCTGCCTCCAGGGGCCGATGAGGGGGGAGCCGTCGTTGATGTGGAGTCGCTGAGGCGGGCCGAGCTCCGGGGTCGTCTTGGTGCCCCAGTTGGGGTACCACTCGAAGAGGCTGACCATGTCGCAGACGACGAGGTCGAGGAGGCCGTTGCCGTTCCAGTCGGCGAGGACCGGGTTGCTGTAGCCACCGGTGTCGCCGTCGTAAGGGCTTTGGGAACCGCCCCAGTACTGTCCGCCGGCGGGGTACGGTGTTGCGAGTCGGCGGATCTCGGTGGTGCCGTAGCGGACACGCTCAGGCGGAGCGAACCGCAGAGGGTCGGTCGAAAGGGTCTTGTACCAGAAGATGTAGCCCTCGATGCTTCCAACGAGGATGTCCTGCATACCCGTGTCGCGCCAGTCGCCGACCGTGGGAACGGAGAAGACGCCGCCGTTGACGTGGGGATTGTGCTGTTTGAGCTTGCGGGGCGTGTCGTAGACGGGCCTGTCAGCTGCGTCCTTGCCACGGTAGCGCGCCCACTCAACGTTTCCGGCGTTGTCCCCGGCGAAAATATCGAATCGTCCGGCCTCGAGAGCGTCTGAGACGCCGATGGACCCCTGGAAGGTGGCGATACGGCTGAACGGCTCGCCGTGGAGGGTGAAGATCTCCGCTGCTTCGCCCCATTCGGGGTCGTCGCCGACCGACAGGATGGGTACGTGGTTGATGTGGCCGTAGTAGTTGAGGAGGAGGATGCCCGCGGTGGGGTCGTCGGGGTTGACCTCGCCGATGTGGAAGGTGTGGC
>JAPOPA010000299.1 GCA_026713145.1 Chloroflexota bacterium | reverse complement strand
GGACATCGTGGTCGATGTTGTCAAAGCACCCTTTGATATCGCCCTCGACGAACCAGCGGACGCCGGTCCAGTGGGTTGTCACGTTGCTCAAGGCGGTGTGGCAACCCCGGCCGGGCCGAAAGCCATGGGAGCGGTCGGAAAACTGCGGCTCATAGAAGGCTTCCAGAATCATCCGAATGACCTCTTGCAGCAGCTTGTCCGGCGCCGTCGGTATGCCCAGGGCGCGGGTCTTGCCGTTAGGCTTGGGAATGTTGACCCGTCGCACCGGCGTCCACCTGAAACGCTCGTAGCGCAAGGCTTCGATGATGCGGTCGATTTTCGCCAGTAACATGCCGTCCATGGTCTACGCGGTGACTCCCTCGGTCGTAGCCCCCTGGTTTGAGTAGATGCGACCGTAGGCCCGCAGGTAAAGGTTCCGGTTGTACAGCAGCCGATAGATGTTCTCCAGCGGCAATCCTCGTTCTCCGCGTTCGCGTATGGCGTTCAATACAGTTTCGGCTTGTTGCATTGTGCATACCTCCCTGTTTTATTCCGTCGAAACCACCTGTCCTCCTTTGCCATGTGCCGGGCTTTCCCCGGCTCGGACTACTACGAGGACTCCGTGACCATAGGGCTCTCGCCCCGTAGGCCATCCCGCGTTCCGTTGACTTTGGGGGTTGGTTCGGTCATACTCCACAGCATGAACTGGGAGTTTGTGCAAGGGCATCAGAACCTGTGGAGGGGTCATCCTCTTGCGAGCAAATTGCTCGCGGGGAGTCTCCTTATCCTTGCAGGTCTTAGCCTCGGGGCAGCCTTCACCGACTGGGCGGATAGTCCTCGTTCAGCGGCTGCGTTTCTTGACGAGGGGTGGGTGAGGTCGTTGGTCGACGGGCGGGGGTGGATATTTATGCTCCTTGCCCTGCTCGTCTATGCTGGACGTCTGGGGGTGGTGCTGCAAAACCGAAAGTTGCCACGTGCTGGTAGATTGATGATTCCCATCGAGCTAGTGGCGGTGTCGATTCTTGCGGCCTTGACGGCACTAGGCCTGTCATGGCTCAGCGTGCAGTTTATTCCCTGTGTCCTAGAGGCTCGTTGTTGAGCGTGCGGGGCACGACAGGCAACAAGCCAGTTACCGGTGAGTGCCTACGTGGTTGCCTCCGACCTAACTGTGTTTCCAATTGAATCCGAACCTTACCCCTGTGGGTCGTTCGACATAGGACGTTCTAGCGCGACTTAGGTGCCCCGTTCGTTTCCTTGAATGACCACATTGGCCATCGTCCGCTCATCGAAGGTGCCTCGGCCACGAATTCCGACCAAGGCAATGGGCGGCGCCGGGTTTCAAGCGTTCTACCGGCGAGTGAAGTGCAACACCGACTGGAAACTGGGGTTCAGGCAATCAAGCTTTCACCGTATCGCGCGGGCCTTGCGGAACCAGCCCTACAACGCTTTCGGGCTGTAGCCGCTTTACCGACATGCTACTTTCCCCCTAGGCTTTCGCTTTGAGGTGGGTCGGTTGGCCCAGAGATTCCCTTCGAATCTCTCCCGACTGAGCCGGGTATCCTATGCCGCGTTACGCGGCGCACATTCGTGCACTTCGTAACAATCGTGGATTGGGCAAATGCCCCCTCATTGAGAAGCATTCTCACTTTCTGCCTTAGGAGCAAATGCCCACAAGAAAAAGGGCATTTAGTACTTGGCGAAGCCGCAAGGGATCAGGACAATTGAGTCCTGCCGGTCTGTCGTTTCGGCTGCTTGAGGGCAATCGAACACAGAACGGCGGGGCGGAAGCCGGTAACGGACGACCTGCAAGTTGACTCATGAGGGGCTGTCATAGGTCTTCATCGAAAACTCATGAGCCCTGTTTGGAGGCTCACTAGACTGTCCAGAGAGTTAGTTGTCTGTTCACGACCGCAGATTGACAGTTGGGTTCCATCGACACTGTAGTGCGCGATTACACCATTTGGCTTTCAGGAAACGAATCCGAGCAAGCCAGCCAGGAGGATTGTTCCATTGCAACGCTCAAAGTCAACATGGAAGCCCCAGCAACAGGCCATCATGGCTCTGGTGCTGGGGCTCGTGCTTCTGACTGGGGTAGTAGGCATCTCCACGCCCAGCAGGCCTGCGGCTGCACAAGGAGGAGAACCGACAGCTACGCCGACCGCAGTTCCATCTCCGATTCCAACTGCGGTGCCAACAGTAAGCTCCGACGCGAGCGACGACGAGGCCCCGTTGGTTGGCCTGTTCTCCGACGTCGACGGGGAACCGCCTCCCCGTGTGGGCGTGGATGCCCTGGCAAGCCGCCTCGTGGAGATCGACTTTGGACAACTAGGGCAGGCTATGGAGACGCCGGCTGGCACCAAGGACGCCGTCACAGGGGAACCCCAACCACCTCACAAGCTGATTCTGAACCTGTTTGATGATGTCGTCTTCACCGGCATAGTCGAGCATGTCGAACCGACGGCTTCGGGCCATGCGCTGTGGGGCAGCCTCGAAGGTGTGGAACTTGGCACGATGACCCTGGTCGTGACCGGCAGCATCGTGGTCGGCACGGTACGGACGCCCTATGCCGTCTATACCATCAGGACGGCCGGTGACGGCACATATGTTATCCGTCAGATTGACGAGTCGTCGCTGCCGCCGTCGGGCGAGCCACTCGAAGCTTCACCTTCCCCACGAGACCCTTCCACCCAGTCGGATGATATACCGCCGGATGACGGTTCTGTGATTGACGTGATGGTGGTTTACACGCCACTGGCCAAACTTCGAGAAGGAGGCAGGGCTGCCATCGAGGCCCTGATCGATCTCTTCGTCGCGGAGGCAAACCAGGCATATGCTAACAGCGGGGTGATTCATCGGATCAAATTGGTGTTGAGAGAAGAGGTTGACTACACCGAGGACGGCTATTCTCAACTCGATCTTCAAAGGCTCAGACGTGCTTTTGACGGGTATATGGACCATGTTCACGAGCGTCGCGATTTGTACGCGGCAGATCTCATTCACATAGTGGTCGGAAAGAGCGATACCGGCGGCCTTGGGGGCTTCCGAGGCGAATCTGCGGCGTTTGGATTTGGCCTCACAGCCTCGTACGCAGGAGGGCTGGTCTTTGCCCACGAGCTAGGCCACAACATGGGCCTGCGCCACGACAGGTTTGAGGCGGGGGTGGGGGTGGGAGTTCCCCAAACGGGGTCTAATTATGGCTACGTGAACCAGCGGATGTTTGAGGCTGGCGCCCCCGAGTCCGCCCGCTGGCGCACGATAATGGCCTATCCCACTCAGTGCTGGGAAGTTGGAGATTTCTACTGCCCTTGGGTTCAGTACTTCGCCAACCCGGAAAAGACTTACAGAGGTGATCCGATGGGCGTTCCAGCAGATCATCCATCCACAGACGTAGACGGACCTGCCGACGCCGTGGGAGCCCTCAACGATAGGCGGGCGATCACGGCGAATTTTCGACGGAGTTCGTCTTCACCCACTCCGCGGGTGGGCCTGAACCTGTCACCGTACTGGCTGTCCGAGAGAGGAGGGACGAGTACGGTGACGGCGACGCTGCACAGGCCGTCTAGCGAAGACACGACAGTAACGGTATCAGCCACACCGTCCGACGCGGTCAGGCTCAGCCGGAACGGAGTGCTGACAATTCCCGCAGGCGAGACTGTCAGTCGAGGGGCCGTAACGATTACCGGGGTCAACAACGGCACAAGTACGGGCGACGTAAGTGTGACGATCTCTGCAACTGCGGCGAACTCGAGCAGCCTGGGCGTGGTTGCTCCGGAACCTGTCGAATTGGCGATTGCCGACGATGAGACGAGGCCGGTCGTGACGTTATCGCTCTCACCGCCGGTGATCCCGGAAATCGACGGCCGAACTTTTGTATCCGGCATGTTGGACAATAGGTCGGGTGTGGAAACCATCGTTACGGTGTTTGTGAGACCGTCGAACGCTGTACATCGCTTTGACTTTCGCACTCTGACAATCCCGGCGGGCCGGAGGGTCAGTGATGGATTTGGTGTGAGCATCTACGCGCTCGACGACGACATTCTCACGGTAGCTCAAAAGAGCGTGACTGTGTCCGGCACTGCCAGGAACTCCCATGGGGTCACGGGACCTGAGAGCGTGACGCTGACCATCATAGACGACGAAGCGCCGTACTTCGCGCACGACAGCATTACCTACAGCTTTACGGAGGGTGTCGCCGGGGGGCGCTTCCTGCCGGAAGCTGCGTATGGCAACGGGGAACTGACGTACTCCCTATCTCCTTCATCGGGCAGTGACGTTACTTTCACCCCCGGGCCACCGGGCCACATTGGGGTACCTGCTTCGCTTCAGGCCGGCCTAGAGGTTAGATACACACTAACCGCCACGGACGCCGACGGCGACTCCGACACGATGACGATCATCATTGAAGTCCGCGAGGGCGAATGCCCCGACAGCGCCGCAGTCGCAGGCTACTCCGACCCGAAGATCGTCAACGACTGCGAAGCGCTGCTGGCGTCCAGAGACGCCTTGAGCATTGAACGAACGCTGAATTGGGACATGGATCTTCCCATCGAAAAGTGGGAGGGAGTTGAGGTTAGAGGTAGCCGAGTAGTCGGATTGCGCATAGTCCCATCAGTCGGATTGCCCATAGTCAGGGTCGGTATCGTTGGCACGATACCATCGGAACTGGGCAGCCTCTCCAGCCTGCGGACCTTGAGCCTCTGGGGAAACCAATTGACGGGCGGGATACCAAAAGAGTTGGGAAGTCTCACCAACTTGCAAACTCTAGATCTCAACGAAAACCGGTTAACGGGCGAGATACCGAAGGAGTTAGGCAGCCTCGCGAAACTGCAATGGCTGAACCTATTTGAGAACCGTTTGACGGGGGAGATTCCGACAGAGTTAGGAGACCTTTCCGAACTGATTCGGCTTTCTCTGAGCGGCAACCGCCTGACTGGTGAGATACCTGCGGAGTTGGAGAACCTTCCCGTCCTACTAGGGTTGTACCTCCGCGACAACCTATTGACCGGGTGCGTCCCGGATGGATTGCGCGACGTTCAACACAATGATTTTGCCGAGCTCGGTCTGCCGTTTTGCGTCGACCTTGCTTGTTCCACCCTGGCAGAGGCATCAAGCGGCACCAACAACCCCGGGTTGAAATCCGACTGCGTTGCGCTGCTGGCGGCTCGGGACGTGTTGGCGGGGACCGCGACACTAAACTGGTCGACAGACACGCCGATTGCGGATTGGAGCGGTGTTGTCCTCGAGGGTACCCCTGGAAGGGTGACAGAACTTCGCCTGCGCAATCTGGGTCTGACCGGAGAGATACCGCCTGAGTTCGGCAGCCTATCCGACCTGCGGCACCTGAATCTCAGTGACAATATCTTGACGGGGCATATCCCTACGGAGTTGGGAGGCCTCTCCAACCTGCAAGAACTGTACCTCATCGGGAACGGATTGTCCGGGTGTGTCCTCGACGAACTGCGGGACATTCCGAGCAATGACTTTGCAGGCCTCGCTCTGCCGTTCTGCAGCGAACATCCCTGCGTGGGCGGAGGCGCTGTTGCGGATGCGACCAATCCCGGG
>JAPOPA010000330.1 GCA_026713145.1 Chloroflexota bacterium | reverse complement strand
TCTCCGTATTCAAACGCACCATGACCACGTTCTCGCGCTTCGAGAGTGCTCGGTCCACGGCCTCCTTGACATTCTCACCAATAGACTCGACACCCGATGACTGGTATGCCTGTTTGAAGGCCTCTTTGGACTCGTCTACAATAGTCTCGATTCGCTCCGTCAGACTCTTGTCGTCGATTTTGTCGTTCTTGCTCATGAAGCTCTCCTCGGGCACACAAGATGCTTACGTGTAACTATATTACTTTCATGCCCGCGTGTCAAGTGACGCCCTACCCCACTAACTTCGCGCCTTTTCGATGTCGCTGCAACGCCCGCCTGACTCCTTGCCGATGACGCCGGACTACCTCTACCATTTCAGCGAAGTTGCCTCGATAAAGCGATTCGTTCCCCAGCGCGTTGGCGTCGGCCCGTCGGATGAGAAGCTTGTGTGGGCCGTAGATAGTGCGCACTGTCACCAATTCTATTTTCCTCGTGACTGCCCGAGAGTGCTGCTCTCAAAGGCGTCTTACACTACGCCCGCGGATGTCGAGACCTTCTTCGGTCACACGACGGCAACCGCGATAGCAGCCATAGAGTCCCGTTGGCTGGAACGCCTCCGCAACACTACCATCTATCGGTATACCCTGCTATCGGACGGATTCGTCTTGCGGAACGAGAGCGCCGGGTATTGGGTTTCTGAGTACGAATGCCGGCCTTTGGAAGTTGAACCGATCCCCGACCTTATGGCAACACTCGTTGACGCTGGCGTTGAACTAAGGATATTGCCTTCGCTCGCCTCAATGCGAGACGCGGTGATTGAGTCGACCGTGAACTTCGACATTATTCGCTGGCGCAATGCGGTTACGGTCTAAACGTCCCACAGGGCGAGGCCAATGTTTACGACCATCGACCGGTACGGGAAATCACTCGGGGCGTTGAGGGGGTTCTTCCCTTCCACGAGGTTTCGGCCTACGTTGGCAGCTACCAACATCTCCAAGTTGGCGTGATGCTCCAATTCTCCCCCGGTTACCGCCATCGGCACATCCGGCGTAAGCGATACCTCCGGATTGTGGAGATTGTGCAGATCGACTGTGTTTTCTACGACTTCGGTCAATCTCCTGACCAGGTCGTTGCTGTCCGAGACGGAGCCGGTCTCCCAATAGACCGACTGGTACGTATGAGGCTCCCACTCGCGCACGACGACAACGTCGCACCCGTCTGAAGACACGAACACACCGATCACCGTTGGATGACCCAGGGCTCTGGTTAATGGGAAGGGACGCAGTTCCAGCGCGCGCATCTTGTGTCCGGTCCCTCTAATTACCGACGAGATGGCCGTATACGACGTCTCGGACGCCGCGGCGACCAGCCAGCGGGCGATCCGTGAACGGCCTGGAAGTCGCTGCCAGCGAATGGTTGCATTGTCGATGGGGACTCCGAGCGCTCGGCGGGCCTCGCGCGGGATGACTTCCTTCGGGTCAATCTCCCGCACGTCCGGAAGGTCAAAGCGTCTCATGGCTGACTGGTACCCGGGGACGGCCACATAGACCGATCTGTGAGCGCCCTTCATATCGGCAAGGGCGGCCGCCAAATGCCTGCTTATCGTGCCCGCGTCGACGACGACGCCACCGGCGTAGAGTTGAGGTGACAAGGGTACGGTGCGATAGTCGACGACATCCAGAATCCTCGTCGAAAGGATCTTCATTACCCCGGACTCGATTGTGACCGACGTGGCCTCCTTGACACTGCCCATCCCACCCACTACGTCGCGACGCTGCCGTTCGGCGTTGGCAGACCGTGCCCAACCGGTCAAGGATGCAAATGCTCCTCCCTCACCTTGCCTTTTGTTTTCGTCCTCAAGGGTTTGTAACTCTTTGGCGTCTCCGGTTGGACGGTCAATAGATTCTGAATCGCCTTCCTGCGTGTCCCGTGTGTCGTGTGGTGCTAAGTCTCGTTGAAGCCGCTGGACCGCATCATCATTGGACAGGGCCGCGTGGGAATGCTCTGTCGTCGGTCCGGTGTCATCCTCAGACACACCACGTCGTTCCGCCATGCGCTCGAATGCGCTATGCATGTCGACCGTCTCCACGATGTCTGCGGGCTGCGTCTGCGCTTCCGGTTTAGAAGTGTCTTTCAGAGTTGTCTCGGACTGAGTAGAAGGTTCACCCGGAGACTCTGAAATATCGGGCAGGGCGGCTAGACGGCGAAGGGCCTGCAGGAGTTCGGTTCGGTCGGCATCGGCCGGAAGGACCGACGCCACGTCATTCTCTTCACTCTCTGCTTGCAGTGGCAACTCAATCGGAGACGAGCTCTCATCCTGCACAGCTTGGTTCTCCCTCGGAACGTCCTCCCCCTGACCCTGGGACGAAGATGGTTCGTGCTGTCGTTCCGACAGGAGCCGTGCTTGAATTGCCGAATCGAGATCGGCGTCCTTGAGAAAATGCGCCAGAACGTGTCGGTCAATCTGGTCGGGAGAGTTGAGGTGGACGGTGCACACAGCACACCGAAACATCGTTACGCCTTGATCTTCAATAGGCTCGACTACATCGAGAGCGAACAATTCGTCGGGGCTCCTTACAAAATCGGTCCGCAACTGTCGAACGGCTACCTCTTCAACCCCGAGTGCCACCGCAATGCGGGAAGGCTCCCATTCCTCCTTTAGTCCCCAAAGGACATACTGCTTCTCAACGGCATTCAACTCATTGCCCGACTCGTCCGGGTCGCGCCGCGGTGGGCCGCTTTGAAAGAGTTCGTCTAACGTTTTTTGGGGCATTCGTCACATCACAGTAGGCTGGAAATTAGGCGATGACTACAGTCGCATACATTGATTGTACCAACACGTCGACAGGTCTACCAAACTGTGGTCTCTTTCATTCGATGGCATACGAAGATTCTGAAGATTCGTTTCGTTGTGCATCATTTCGTTTTACGTCAATGCAGAAGGCAATTTCTTGACGGCTTCCAAATGTGCGTGCTACTTTGGGATGCAATCGAATACCCTTGAAAGGCTATGACAGGGAGTAGTAACGGGCGGCGCGCGATAGAGAATGAGGCCATGTACTGGAAGCCTCAGCGTTAGCGCACCCGCGAACTCGCCCTTGAGCCTCTTGGCTGAAAGCCATAAAGCCTCACTCTTGAAGAAGAGAGGCGGAGCCCTTAGGCCAAGACGGTAGTCGCCGTTATCCGTCTCCGAGTGTCCCGGACACCCGTTTGCATAGCTTCAGACCCGCAGTGGCGAAAGAGCTTTAGCGGACGAGGATTCGGGGAACGAGGGTGGTACCGCGAGATTCGTTGCGCAAACAGAATCCCGTCCCTTGACATTTGGGACGGGATTTTTTCGTTTGAATGGACTGTGCAGGGTGACCGACCTGGTCGGCCCGTTAGTAAGTGGACGGCAATGAGCGAGGGAGTAAGACCATGACGACCACAGAGGAGCGGCAAGCGACCGGGCAATATATGCCCGCGGAGGTCGAGAGCAAGTGGCAGGAGCGTTGGGAGCGGAGCGGGATTTACACCGTAGAGGACGACGACCCGCGCCCCAAGTGGTACGAACTCACCATGTACCCCTACCCGTCCGGCGACCTCCACATCGGCCACTGGTACGCAATGTCCGGTGCGGACGCCCATGCCCGATTTCGGCGAATGCAGGGGTTCAACGTCCTGCATCCAATGGGGTTCGATGCCTTTGGGCTGAACGCTGAGAATGCCGCAATCGAGCGTGGAATCCACCCGGCAAAGTGGACCATGGACAACATAGAAAAGATGCGCCGGCAATTTCGCTCGATGGGACCGCTCTACGACTGGGACCGTGAACTCGTGACCTGCGTACCCGAGTATTACCACTGGAACCAGTGGATATTTCTCCAGTTCCTGAAGGCAGGGCTGGCCTATCGCGACTTCGCGCCTGCCAACTGGTGCCCAACTGACAACACCGTGCTGGCAAACGAGCAGGTCGTGGACGGGCGCTGCGAGCGCTGCGACTCCGAAGTCGTTCGCCGCGAGTTGAACCAGTGGCTGTTTCGCGTGACGAAGTACGCGGACGAACTGTTGGACCAGTCCAAGATCGACTGGCCTGAGAAGATCAACACGATGCAGACCAACTGGATCGGCCGCAGCGAGGGTGTCGATGTCGAGTTCGACATATCAGAATACGGACTCGATCAGACGGCGCTGACAACCTTTACCACCCGCATCGACACGATTTTCGGCGTGACTTTCGTCGTGCTGGCCCCAGAACACCCGTTGGTGGAGAGTCTTACGACGTCCGAACACCGAGTTGAGGTAGAGGCTTACGTGGACCAGGCACGCCGCCAGACCGAGATCGAACGCATGTCGACCGAGAAGGTGAAGACGGGCGTGTTCACGGGCTCCTACGCGGTGAACAGGCTGAACAGAGAGCGAGTACCGATCCTGATTGGGGACTACGTGCTGCTCACCTACGGCACAGGCATCGTGATGGGTGTCCCGGCGCATGACCAGCGCGACTTCGAGTTTGCCCGCAAGTACGATCTGCCGATTAAGGTCGTCGTTGCCCCGGACGGATGGGACGGCGGGCCGCTGGACGAAGCTTATTTGGAGGAAGGGACGCAGGTTAACTCGGGCAAGTTCGATGGACTGCCGAGCGCCGAGGGAAAACGGCAAATCGCCGACTTCATCGAGTCGCAGGGTTGGGGCAAAAGGGCTGTGCAGTATCGAATGCGCGACTGGCTGATCTCTCGTCAGCGCTACTGGGGAACTCCCATACCAGTCGTCTACTGCGACGACTGCGGCACCGTGCCCGTTCCGGAGGAAGATCTGCCCGTGCTCTTGCCGGAGGACTCCGAGTTTCGACCGACCGGCGAGTCTCCGCTGGCGCTCCACGAAGGGTTCGTCAACACCCCATGCCCTACCTGCGGTGGTCCGGCGAAGCGCGAGACCGACACCATGGACACGTTCGTCGACTCATCGTGGTATCAGTTCCGTTTCGCCAGTCCTCGATTCGACGAGGGAATGTTCGACCGCGAGGCCCTCGATACGTGGGGGCCGGTCGATCAATACACCGGCGGCGTCGAGCACGCGGTGATGCACCTGCTGTACGCGCGATTCTTCACCAAGGCGATGCGGG
Organism: Chloroflexota bacterium; assembly: GCA_026713145.1. Taxonomy (GTDB): domain Bacteria; phylum Chloroflexota; class Dehalococcoidia; order Lucifugimonadales; family VXLM01; genus VXLM01. The sequence continues at coordinate 475 of JAPOPA010000330.1, read as the reverse complement.
ACCTGGGACTGCTGGATTTCGATGAGCCCTTCATCCGCCTGTACAACCAGGGGCACATCCTGTCCGAAGGCGAGAAGATGAGCAAGTCCCGCGGCAATGTCGTCGCGCCAGACGAGTACGTCGGCAAGTACGGCGCGGACGCTGTTCGCTGCTACCTGATGTTCATCGGCCCCTGGGACCGGGGCGGAAGCTGGCAGGACACCGGCATCAACGGCGTCTCGCGCTGGCTGAATAGGGTGTGGGAAATTACCCAGCGGGACTCGCGCATACTGGATTACCTGCCGACCGATCAGGCCGCCGACACCGACCTGACCCGCGCCACACATAAGACGATCAGGCGGGTCGAGCAGGATGTCGAGTCGTTCAAGTTCAACACGGCGCTGGCGGGTCTGATGGAGTTCTCGAACACGCTGAACTCGGCGTGGGAGGCCAGGAACGTCGATGCCGGGACGTGGACCGAGGCTATCGAGAAGCT
>JAPOPA010000204.1 GCA_026713145.1 Chloroflexota bacterium | reverse complement strand
TCCGTGCCCCCAACGAGGGGGAGCCGGTAGCCGCCGTTCAGGTAGCGGTAGTACTCGATGTGATTGAACTCGGTCTGGCGTATCATCTCGACGCCGTCGAGCCGTCCGGTCGCCACGAGGGAGGCGGGTTCCCCGTTCGGGTTAGGGAAATGGGGATTGACGACGAAGCCGCCCTGCGCGTGGGCCTCGTCTGCCCAATAGCTCAGGGTCGTCTCCATGCTGCCGCCTATCTCGGCCTCGCCAAGCCCGTCTGAGCACCACGGCATGATCGGCCTCTTGAGGCCCCAGAGGATCATGTGGCCCATGAAGTGCTGCCGGTTTTCCTGTCCCACGTAGACGATGCTGTCGCCGCTCTCGGAAACGCTGGCTGCGCCGGTGAAGTCCTCCGTATTCGTGAACAGGCTTCCCCACTGCGACTGCAGGAGGTTCACCACGTCGAGGTCCTCGCCCTGCGCCTCCAGGTGCGCGCCTGTCGGTGACAGGAAGTGGACGTGCGAGTCGCCGCTGTACCAGCCCTGGGCGTTCATGTTCGTCCATCGTTTGAGGCGCAGCTCAAGCTCGCGCTGTCCGGGCTCGATGGAGACCTTCGTCCGCAGCGGCTCGTACTCGAACCCGCGCGACACGTCGACGACGACCTCTCCGCGAGGCAGCCACCCCTGGCACGTTCCGTCTATGTAGGCGAAGGCCGTCTGCCCAAGACGCAGGTCACCGCCCACGTCGTTGTGCCACGTACCGAGGTTTGAGTTGACCTGGTTGTGGTGCCCGTGCGGCTGGTACGGCACGCCATCGGGCGAGCGGAAGTGGACGCGGCTGGGTACGGGGCGACCCGTCTCGTCGTCGACGACCGTGACGTGGACCCAGTTCTTGCCGGGGTCGATGAGCTCGATCTTGACCTTCTCGGTCTCCACGGCCCCGCTATCGACCACATCGCCCCATGTGGCCTTGCCGATCTCGGCGTCGCCCTGCTTCACGGTCACTGTCGCTGAAGGCGTGGCCGAGATCTCCACGTACGAGGGGCTGGACGATTCGTTGTCGTCCTCTCCCCACGTATACGGCGCGGCGAGAAATTCGTCCGATGACACGGCGGGCAGGGGGAAGACGTAGGTGGCGTCGCCACGGTCAACCTCGACCTCGACGTCGAAGGGCTTGGAGGCGGCGGCCTCGTCGAGCAGGGTGATCTTCGCAGGGCGGCGTCCCTCTCTGGGGAATGGATGCTCATCGAGGTGTCCCAGGGTGATTGCGGCTATGAAGAAGCGCATCCCGGCGGGGACGATCTCGATGGATTCTATCGACGAGTCGGGCTCAGGGTTCTCCCACGCCCAGAGCCAGCAAAGTTCTGCCGAAGCCTGGTTCGCCTCGGTCTGACGTTTCCCGGCGGCTTCGAACTCCCCCACGTAGCGGGGCATCAGGCTCGCCTTGCTGTCGGTCACGGCGCGGTATGGAGGGCCGGGCGTACCAGGCGGGAATGATGGGCTGGCCGCGATCTCGAAGCGTTCTCGAATATTCACGCGCTCCTGCCTACCGCCGGACAGGTGGAACACGTACTCCGCGACCGGCTCACCGAGTCGTCCGCCCTGGTCCAGCTTCGTTTCGAGCAGCGCGTGGGCGAACAGCACCCGCTTGGCCGACTTGCCGACCGGAACGAATACGCTGCTCCCGTTCGGCGAGGGCGCAATGAATGAGTTGCCTCCGACTCCGCCGTCGAGACCGCCGATCATGAAGGGCAGGCCCCGGAACGACCGAAGGCCCGTCTCCACGTCGGCGCCGCCGCTGCCGAGAATCTCGGTGCCGGAGTTGCACGAGCGGGATATGTCGAGAGGTTCGTAGTCTTGCATTCTCGATGCGCTCCTGACTGTGATTGTCGACGGTCAGATATAGACCTCAGGGTTGACGCAGGTGATGAGACGATCGCCCCTGATGCCGTTCAGCAGGTTGACGGCGGCGATGCGCGACATCTCCCGCCTCGTGGCGACGCTGGCGCTGGCGATGTGCGGGACGATTACGCAGTTCTCGAGGGTGAGGAGCGGATCGTCGTCGGCTATCGGCTCCGGGTCGGTGACATCCAACCCTGCCGCTCCTATCACGCCATCCCTCAACGCCTCGTACAGGGCTTGCTGGTCGATTATCGGCCCGCGCGCGGCGTTGACGAGCACTGAAGTCGGCTTCATCTTCGACAGCGCCTCGGAGTCGATGAGGTGGTGGGTCGAGTTGTTGAGAACGGTATTGAGCGACACGAAGTCCGATTGTGACAGGAGCGTGTCGATATCGACGTGCTCCATCGGTATCTGGGCCTCATAAGCCTCTTGCCTGACGACATCGGAGTAGAGCACCCTCATGTTGAAGCCCAGTGAGCGTCTGGCGACCTCGAACCCTATGCGACCCATGCCGATGATGCCGAGCGTAGCGCCGTACACATCCTGCCCGAGGTAGTGGAGGGGGTGCCACGTGCGCCAATTCCCGGCGCGTACTGCTCGTTCGCCCTCGCCGATACGACGTGCCGCTGCAAGCAATAGGGCCCATGCGGCGTCCGCCGTCGTATGGGTCAGCACCTCCGGCGTGTTGCCGACGGGAATGCCGTGTCGCGTGGCGTCGGGGATATAGATGTTGTCGAATCCGACGGCTATCTGGCTGATGACCTTGAGCTGCGGCCCGACGGCGTCCATGAAATCGCCGTCGATCTTGTCAGTGAGAAGGCAGAGGATGCCGTCGACGCCCCTCGACTTTTCGAGAAGAACGTCAGGCGGAGGGGGAAGCTCGTCCGACCACACCTCGGCGTCCACCTCGGCCTGGATCATCTGTATGGCGTCGGGAAAAATCTCGCGAGTGATGAACGCACGGGGTCTGGGCATAGATACGGCCTCTCGAGACTGATAATTGGCGCGGCCATTCTATCAGATAGGCCGCCGTCGCTTCATCGACCGGAAATGCTCGGCCGGCTCACACGGGGATAACGCACAGGGAGGCGCGTTGACTCTCTGAGACCAACCTCTCCATGCCGCCGTCAAGCGTGGCCAGTTGTCCGTTTCGCTGCATTGCGGCGGCCAGCAATACGGCGTCCGTAACCTGGCGGTATCCCTGGAGACGTATGCCAATTGATTCCGGCAGGTCCATGATGGACTGGTCCTGTGGCCAGAATGTGTGAGCCCCCAACTGCGACAGCCTCTGCAAGACCGCAATGGCTTCAAGAGGCGTCACGGCGTGTCGAACGACCGACGGATTGCAGGACACACGGACGAAACCCGCCTCCGTCAGGGGGCACGTGGCCCAGCCGTCCTCCCGACGCGCCTCGAACCATGCCCTGGCCGCCGAGTGGTGCACGTGGTTGGGCCAGGCGAGGGCTATCAGGACATTAACGTCCAACAGCGCGATCACGGCCAGTCGCCCAGTGACCGGTAGACGTCCTCGCTGGTGATGGGTTCGGCATCGGCGGGGGTGGGAAAGGTGGTGCCGTCCGCGACATCGCTGTGGGCGAGCTCGCTCCTGAAGCCGCGCCGGGCAAGTTCCGAAAGGGCGCTGCCGAGGCTGCTTCCCTTCCGCTCAGCCAGCGCCCGGGCAACTGCCATGACATCGTCGTCAATAGTTACGGTGGTTCGCATATCAGCATCATTGCATCACAGCATCAGGCTGTCAAGTTGGCTGACGACCATTCAGACCCTGTGAGAAAGCTGCGCTCGGCTCAGTCTAGCACTCATGATGACTGCCATTATCCGCTATTCGGCTACAGCGGTCGCCTATGTTGCTGATTACGGCACGCCATGCAGGGTTGATATGGGAAATACTGGTTGAGGAGAGTGAATAAGGAATTGCTTCCGCACTAGACCTCAGACTGAAATGGCACGAGCCCGATCTGTACTTGGCACAACCATTAGCGATATGGTCTTGCTAAAATTATCAAAGTTATAGTCAGGATCGAGGCACCAGCATAGGACTTTCGAACGGTGTAATTTGGCCCACAACAACCAGCGGAATCAACGACCTATCTACGGGAGTGTGGAGAGTCCGAGCGGCTCGTTGAAGTCACTTCCTAGACCTCTTCGACCGTTGGTTGAAGGCCGGAGGTGGACCCTCATAACGATTGGCGAGTCGGCGGCGGACATCTTCCGTCTTGACGGAACTCGACAATCGCCACTTTATTTGAAGGTATCACCGTTGCGGCCCCGGAGGGACTTGCTACGAGAGAAGGAACGACTCGAGTGGCTGCACGGTAGGTTACCTGTCCCTGAGGTGTTCGCCTACGAGACAGATGGCCGTGAGGAGTACATGGTCCTTTCGGCTCTCCCGGGTCGTGATGCAGCCAGCCTCTGCGGAGTCAGGTCGGACGATGAACTAGTAATGCTCTTGGCTCAAGGACTGCGCTTAATCCACTCCGTCCCCATTGAGCAGTGTCCCTTCGACATGTCCCTGGACCAGACGATCAACCAGGCCAAACGAAACGGAAGGCGAGGGCTGGTCGAGGATACCAACTTCGACTGCGAGCACCGCAGATACTCAGCCGCAGAAGTGTTGGAAGAGTTGCTTTCCACAAGACCTGCCGACGAGGACCTAGTGTTCACCCACGGCGATTACTGCCTTCCAAACGTGTTGATTGACGGAGAGGAAGTCACCGGATTCGTTGACTGGGGCTCGGCCGGAATCGCTGACCGATACAAGGATATTGCGCTGGTCGTTGAGAGTCTACAACGCAACACTGGCAGAGACCTGCAGGCGACATTCTGCAAAGAGTACGGGCTCACAAGGCCTTCCGCCGAGAAGATCAAATACTACAGCTTGCTGGACGAGTTGTAATAGTTTGATGAGCGCAATGCGGCGTTAAGGGGCGACGCCGGAGGATGTGGACAAGGCCACCAAACCCAGCCCCACCCCGCTGGATACCGGCGTTCGCCGGTATGTCGGTCGAGAAAACGTATCCCCCGCATCGGGGAACGGGGTAGGCCTTTTGCGGGGAATGACGGTTTATATCCAGGATTCAAGCACATTGCGGGCCACGCGCACCTCAGCGTCCCTGCGAGTGAACGGTTGTGGCACCTTGTCGAGGTACTTCGCCCACTCGGTATCAGCGGCGTACTCGAACACGTCACCTACGTCCGCCAACTCAAAGGGCCGCAAGAGCAGGTGTTCCGTCCTTAGCTCTCCTCGGTCAGACAAAGCTTGATCAGTCACCTTGCCCGTCCGAGGGAGTCCTTCGGGAGACCAACTCCATGAGCCGCTCGGACAGCGTATCCCATGGGCGCGATTCGACTACCGACAGGTTGCGCCGCGACGCTTCTGCGGCGAGCCACTGTCCGAACATCCACTTGCCGTGGGCCTCGGCCTGTAACTCCTCTTGTGTTCGGCCCACCACCCAGCTTCCACCGCGGGCCACCAGAGTTGCCAGGAGTGCTGACTCATCTGGTTCAACAAGGAAAGCTGCGCGTATCGAGGCAGCGCGTTCGAGCAGCGGCGGCCGGGAAAGAAGCGACGGCAAGATGCCATCCCCCTCTATCACGATGGGAACAGACTGGTCGACGTGATTCTCGACTACCACTTCCAGCGGCGCAGACATGACTTCACCGACGTCTATCAGAGCATCGCACTGCTCCTCCGGTGTGCGTCGCCAGAAGTGCGGCTGTTTGTCGAAGTACAACGCCTCGGTCCCGCTGGGTAGCGTAGCACCGGCCCGCTGGAAGGCGAGTCTCAAGTCGTCCACCATCATCCACGGCACACCAAGGGACAACCCTATGCGCTCTGCGGTAGTCGTCTTCCCAGTTGCCGAATGCCCGCCAATAAGGAATACGAGCCAATCCATGTCCCTATGCACGCTGGTTGCAAAGTGCAACATTTCGCTCCGCGGTGGCATTCGTCGATCCCCGTCGACCAACGATCACGGGCACGAGTCTCTATAGTACACGTTGCCCCACTGGGAATCGTACCCGGTATTTCCCATATTGGGAGTCTTCAGGCTCAATGGGCGATCTAAACGAGATGACGGCATGATATTCGGTTCCTGCAAGGCCAGTCAATCGCCGGTTTATCCAATTAGGGATGCGATTCTCGTCGTGAACTATGCTTCTTGTCCGTCTTTGTCGTCTTCGGGTCCCCCGCCAATGGGATGAAAGCGCATTGAAGACAAGCCGACTCCCTTGAGCGCCCTCCCTCTTGGCAAAATCGTGGTTGTACCCTCCCTCAGCTTGGTGCCGGCGATAACCGGCCGATACGATCCAACACTCCTTCGAACAACCGTCTAGGAACCGACACCTACGATAACGGGAAGCTCAACCGCCGGGAGTGCCGCACCAGACGGCCTCCCATCTTGATCAGCTTGACCTGCACGCTCCGCAGCGACCAGTGCTTGAACGGCTTGGGCAGACACAGTCGGCGAAGGAAATTCCCAAGGTTGTAGGCCAGGACGAACAGGGACAGACGCACCCGGTTGGCCACGAATCGATGGCACGACAGCCGAGTCCAGTTCAGCGCGTACTTCCCTTCCTTGATCCACTGCTCAGCTGTCCCACGACCATTGTAGAATCGCACCACTCCTTCGGGGCCAGCCGTCATGTTCGTGACAATGAAGCCCACCCGAGGGAACAGCTCTCGCTGATGCCACTCCACCTTGGCCCCCAACCGACGGTCGCTTCATCGGTAACGCGACGTCCACGTCTCGCGGTTGCTGGTGTACTATAGTCGGGATGTTTTCCGACCGCGCTGCCGACATGGTGCTTCGCGCCCGCCGCATGGAGTATGACGGCTGGCTGATCGTCGGGATCGTCTTCCTTTCCTCAGCCCTCAGCATCGGCACGAGTAACTACGCATTCGGGCTGTACGTCCAGCCGCTTCAAGATACGTTCGGATGGACTCGCACCGAGATTTCGGCTTCGCTGTCCTTCTGGGCAATCGGGAGCCTCACCGCGCCGCTCCTCGGCCGGTTCATGGACAACCACGGAGCGAGGCCGCTGCTCGCGGGCACATTGGCCCTATTCGGCGTGAGCCTGGTGCTGCGGCCCATGATGACCGAGCTTTGGCATTTCTACGCCCTGAGCTTTCTTCAGTTCTTCGCGTTCTCGGGGATGAACACGCTTCCCGCCGGAAGGCTGGTGGGGCTGTGGTTCCCAAAGTCGAAGGGCCGCGCCATGGGCTTCGCGATGATGGGCAACAACTTCGGCGGCCTGACCGTGCCGATACTGACGGGATACGTCCTGGCGGTTGCCACGTGGGGCTCGGCGTTCGTGGTCACGGGTATTCTGGCTTTCGCTGTCGCTCTCTTGTCCGTCCTCTTCGTTCACGAGCGCACTCCCGGCAGGTCCACCGCAACGTCAGGGGCCAAATCTTCCTCCGCCACGTCCGGCCTTCCGGGTCTTACCGTCAAGCAGGCCCTACGCTCCGATGCCTTCTATTACGTGACGGTGGCGACGGCTCTTGGCTCTTTCACCTACAGCGCACTGCTGCCGCAGATAAGCACCCACCTACTCGACCAGGGGACCGACGACGCAGCCGTCGTTACGCTGTTGTCGCTGCTGGCCGCGTTCGGCATGGCCGGCAAGGGAGTATTCGGCTATCTGGCAGAGCGGTTCACCGCTCGCATAGCCATGATGCTCAGCTTGGGAGGCCAGACCGCGCTCATCTCGGTGATCGTGGCCTACCCTGTCGGCCTTCATCTGTGGGTCATCGTGCCCATTTTCGGGTTCTTCTTCGGTGCCTACGGTGTCCTTGTCACGCTCCTGCTTCAGGAAAACTTCGGGCTGAAGTATTTCGGGAGCATTGCCGGGCTGTCGGGCCTTGTCGGAATGATCGCGGCGGTCGCCGGGCCGCTCATGGCCGGAGCATCGTTCGACTACCTGGACAGCTACGGACCGGCATTTATGGCCGTTGCCGCGCTGTTCGTCACGGCCATCCTGCTGCTCACGCGGGTCAAGTCCCCGTTGCAGCGGCTTGCCGAGCTGTCGCAGGAGTGAAGTGTCAAACGAGAGGCGAAAGACCTTGGACAACATAATGTTGCTCCGACTCGGAGTCGACGATTCAGTATAGGCTACCTAACAAGAACGGCGCTCAAACCTCGAATCTACGAGTTGCGGTAGGTGGTAGTCGATCGACTCAGCTACCATCAGGAAAGGCAGAATGCTATGAAGCGCGACGAAAAGTTGATCCAGGCCATCCTTCGACTATTGGGAGACTATGAACGGTCCTCAATGGGAGAAGACCTCATACACTCGACAGTATTGAGTGAATTACAGAATACCCACTTCTATCCGCAAATTGTTCAGCACGAGAGTCTAATGGAAGAATATTCCGTGGAGGTAATTCAATACCACATAACCTTGTGCGTAGAGGACAAACTCCTGTTACGGAGTAATGGAATTGGAGAATTAGGCAGGGAGGAGAGCATCTACGCACTGACTACGCGAGGCCACGAGTACCTAAAGCATATGAGCGACTCGTAGCTGGTTAATCAGGCGACCACATAAGACTCTCGTTTGTATCTACTGTTACCGAGGCAAGCGGTATGAAGATATAACTGAACGACAAGGCGTTGATCGACATTGTGAAGCGCCAAACACGAGATTGATAGATTTCAATACTCAACGAGAGGCACATGACGATGAACAACACGGACAAAGATATGCTGCTCCGACTCGGGGCGGGAGACTCGATTCAGGCGATCTGCGAGGATGCCGGACTGACACGAGCCGAGTTCGATCAATGGTGGACGGAACAGACGGCTGCACGGGTTCCCTCAATGGAGGGAGCCCGGACCGTATCGGGCCTGTCGGGGCCCGTCGAAATAGCACGCGACGAATGGGGCGTCCCCCACGTCCTTGCCGAGACCGACGACGCCCTGTTCTTTGGCTATGGGTACGCCACGGCCCAGGACCGTCTCTGGCAGCTCGACTACTATCGCCGCAAGGCGCGCGGTCGCCTCTCCGAGGTCATCGGCCCGAGCGGCGTGGAGATCGACACGGTATCCCATACCATCGGTCTCACCCGCACGGCGGAGGCGAATCTCGCAAGGTTCCCCGAAAAGACGAAGCGCCGCCTGCAGGCATACACGGACGGCGTTAACGCATTCATGGAAGAGAGCCGGGGCAACCTGCCGATCGAGTTCGATCTGCTCGGCTACGAGCCGCACGAGTGGACATCGTTGGACTCCGTGGCCATCTGGCAGGAGTTCCGCTGGTACCTCACGGGCCGCCTGCCCATCATCGCCATTCCCGAACTTGGGAAGCGGGTGCTCGGCGAAGGTCCGCTACTTGACCTCTTCCTCACCGGTGAGGCCGAGGAAGAGAGCATCGTCCCCAAGGGTTCGTACCCCGCCGCGAGGACGGGTGAGGTCCCCGTCGGCGATGTCGTCGGCGACCCCGACGAGGGGATCGGCAGCAACAACTGGGTCGTCTCCGGGAGCAAGTCCACGACCGGCTCGCCGATGGTCGCCAGCGATCCTCACATCG
>JAPOPA010000329.1 GCA_026713145.1 Chloroflexota bacterium | reverse complement strand
TTTCCGCCGTAGTCACCGGCGGGACTCGTTGTCGGACTGCCAAAGTCGGGAGCGCATCCGATGGTGCCGACCATGGGCCGGTATGGCAGGGCTACCGTGGGACTCCACCATACCTGGCCGTCCCGGACGGGTGAGATGCGGGTGTTGACGGGGATGTCGTGGCCCAGGAACTCGGCGAGGCCGCGACGGGCCCACGTCATGTCGTTGGCAGCCTGGCCGATTCGTGCGTCGATCTTCTCGATATGGACGGCAAGCGAGTCGCCCTTCTGCGCGCCCTCGACCCAAATCGGGCCGGACTGTGGGTTTCCCTGCGGCTTCTTCGCGAGGTCGCGGTGGTCGCCCTCCTTGCGAACGAGGCCGTTGAAGGTGTCTTCGGTCTCAATGCGCACGGTCTCGCCGGGCAGGATGGAGAGAGCAGGGGGATTGTGTCTGCTGATTTCGTAGTAGAGTTCGCCAAGCGGTTGTTCTTTCATGGTCGATCCTCTTAGGCGGATTTGTAAGGGACGATATCACATTGATGCGAGGGTGAACCGGGCGGTCGTTGATACGTCTTTATTGCGGTAGGGGACCTCACTCTGTTTAGCCCAGTCAATTGTCTGATATAGAATGCCCCCCAGGTGAGGATGCCCCGAAGGCCGGTCGCGACCGGCCTCTCGACGAGTGGCGGGTGGCCACAGAGCCCCGACCGTTGGGTTCAATACTAACAAGGGTATGGCTCACCTCAAATGAAGCCCGGGCAGTAAGTCAAATGTCGAAACTCGCTCTGATAGTCCGTCACGCCGAACCTGAGACACTGGGCGGAAACTACACTTCGGCTCTCAGCGAATGTGGATTCGAGTTGCGTTCTCTCAACGTATTCGAGAGTGCTCCTGAGTTCGAGGACTTCGACCCGCCGGCGTTAGGGGACGTAGACCTTATTGTGGTTCTTGGCGGACCGCAGTCTGCTAGTGACAATTACCCCGCACTCCACTCGGAGAGGAAGTACCTCGCGGACGCTATGGCCACGGGCATACCGGTCTTCGGAGTGTGTTTGGGCGCCCAGATGATGGCGCGGTGTCTTGGTGGGGAAGTGAGACCGACCGGGGGATACGAGTTCGGTCTACGCAAGATCTGGATCACCAAAGAAGGGAGTCGAGACCCGGTCTTCGGCAAGTTGCGGGTACCTCTGGTGCCTATGCTCCATGGCGAGTGTTTCACCGTGCCAAAAGGCGCAACTGAATTGGCTTTCGGCTACATGCTGTGTCGAGACGGGACGTTCAAGAGGCAGAGCCTGGCCTTTCGATATGGAAGTTCCTATGGATTCCAGTTCGAGCCTCAGCTCACGCTCGATGAGTTGCGGGTCTGGAACAGGGAGTTGGCGGATGACTATAAGCTGATGGGTGCCCTCTTCGACCCATCCTTCGAGGCCGATGCCAACCTTCGGGAGTTCTCAGCCTATTCGCCAATCTACGAAGCTCAGGCCAGGGAGATGTTGATGGTGTTCTGTGAGAATGCAGGGTTGGCCTAGGTCGCAGGGCGTGCCGAGTCTTGGGTTACCTGGACAGTTCAAACCAGACAGCGGGTCTCGTCACGGTCCTCTTTATTCCGTAGGGGTGATGCATTCATCGGCAGGATCGCATCTCAGAAAGGGTGGTTCTTCCGAGGATGTCCCACTTGCCAGCATGTAGGCTGCAAACAGCACGCCAATAACCACTGCAAAGACGACAGCAGCCAGCAGCAAGTTGCGAACCCACCCAATACCGCGTGCACGGACCTGATGCGCGTTCGCCTGAGCCCGCTCCGCTTCCGCCAATCGGCTCTCGTACCGTTGGGCGCCATCTTCAAGCCGTCGTTCGGCGTCATGCCAGTGTTGATCCTCAAGCATAGCTTCACCTTTCTTTCAGATGAACACTTCCTGAGGCAATGGAGGTGCTCGTGGGCTTAGCGGGAGTATTCCAGCGCCGCGCGCCAATGGAGCAAACGGAACGTCCGCCTCGGTTTCGTTGACCGGCTTCTGCTTCGTAAGTAAGATACGAAGGCGTTTCTCGCAACCGCGCTTACCGTCGGTTATCCACAAGTGTATCACGGCTGTTCGGCATGAAAGACTCTCATGGGTCGACCTCAAGAAACCTCCTCGTTGTGGGAGGAGCCGACGGCATTGGCATGTGGCTCGTCAAGCGAGTCTTTGGGAGCTCACCTGAGATAGGACGAATTACGCTGGCAGATGTCAAACCTCTCAGTTCCTCCGGCGCCGACCGTGGGCACAACCCTGACGCCAGGCACATAGCTGAGTTGTCGACGGTGGCTAAATCCATAGACGCCGTCCGGCTGGAGAATGGGAACGAATTTGCGGAGTGGGCCGCCGTGGATACAGGCGCAGTCGCTCCTACCGCCCCATTGGGGCTTGAGGACTACGGTCTGGTGATGCTTGCGGTGCCGGAAGACCAGATCGAAGGTGCCGCATCCGCCATCCTGCCGCATCTCAAGGCGGGTGCGACGGTCTTCGACGTAGTTTCAACGAAGACTCGGGCGATGGCAGCGATGCTCGAATTCGCGCCTGACGGTGTAGGGGTGCTGGGTACTCACCCTCTATTCGGGCCGGCCGTTCCTGATGTCATCGGCCAGACGTTCATAATGGCGCCAACGGATCGCACGGACCGCGACGCTTACGACTGGCTGACATCGCTTCTGCGATCGAAGGGGGCTATTGTCGAGGAGACGGACGCTGAGACTCATGACCGCTACATGCTGCTGGTGCAGACTCTTGCCCACTACGCCTATCTCGTGTTCGGCAAGACCCTGGCGAAGGCATCGGGCGTGGGTTACACGTTCGAGGAGTCGCTTCGCTTCAGTACTCCTCCGTACAGCATCCTAGCGGCGTTCACCTCCCGCATCATTGGCGGGAACCCGGACCTGTACGCCCAAATCCAGGGACAGGCTGATTCGGACGCCCTTCGCGCCATGTTTGTCGAGGCGGCGGAGGAACTCGCCGGTCAGTTCGCACAAGGAGGACCGGAGATACTGGCGGCCATCGAAGAGGTAGTGAGACCCTTTCGGGGCAGCAGCGTGGCCCGCGCTTACGCCAATTCCATCGCTCTGGTCGACAGCGTTCAGCAGAGCTACCGCGACCTGCACCAAAGGTTGGAATCGAGGGAACTGACGATCGTACAGGTCCGCGACCCGCTTTCGTATGACAGCATGGTCCGGCTCCACGTAGGAATCGTCACCGACGTGGACGGACACAGTGTTGAGATCACCGAGCGCCAAGCCATTGTGAACGGGAAGTGGTACCTCGCCTATGACCAGGAGTCGGAGTCCGTTCTAAAGAAGGCCGGAAAGGGCGCTCGCCGAAAGGCGGCCCGTATCGAGCGAAGGAACATCCGCAGAGTCTTCACTCCTGAAGAAACGATGGAATGGCGTGCCGCCAACCTCGATCACCATCGACGCGACATCGCCGTCCTCGCCGATGAAGCAGTCGACGTGGGACACATCTGCTCGGTGCTGACACGCCTTAATGAGAACGTGCTTTCAGGTGAGGCGCTCAAGCCGGAGGGTGCCCAGTGGCTCACGAGCTACGGGATGAACAACATACTGCTGCGGTTCACGATCTTTGGAGACAGGGACCCGCAGTCGTGTGTACGTGAGTTGACGGAGTCGCTCCGCCTGTTCGGGATCAGGACGCGCCAGTGACAGTTTACGGCGCGGGGCGTCTCGAATAAGACCCAAATATTCGGAGCTGCGAGACACGCCGCTCCATTGCCTCGATAGCGGACGCCACCGGCTCATCATCGCGGTGACCGACCATGTCCACGAGAAAGACGTACTCTCCCAACTCGTGACGGGTAGGGCGCGACTCGATCTTAGTGAGATTGATTTTGCGGCGGGCGAACTCTTCGAGAGCGCCGTAGAGCGGTCCGGGCGTGTCGGAGTCGAAGCCGAAGCAGATGGAGGTCTTGTCGTCGCCGCTTGAGGGTGGACCGTTGCTACCCATCGCGACGAAACGTGTCATATTATTCGGGTTGTCCTCAATGCCCGATTCCAGCACGGAGGCTCCGAACAATTCCGCAGCGCGTCGATTCCCGATGGCTGCCGAATTCTTCCCTTCATTCAGCGCCTCTTCGACCGCTCCTGCCGTGCTGATCGAAGCGACCAGTCTTGCGTTGGGAAAGTTGCGCTCTAAGAAATTCTGACACTGCGCGAGCGCCTGGGGGTGCGACCTGATGGTCTCGATGTCCGTGCGACGCGAACCTTCCGTTGCGATCAAGCATTGCCGAATGTCAAGAACGACCTCGTCGACAATTGAAAGCGTCGAATCGTGAATCAGGTAGTCGAGGGTCATGTTCACCGCGCCCTCTATGCTGTTCTCTATGGGGAGGACGGCCTCATCGGTCTCTCCTGATTCGGCTGCCATGGCGGCGTCACGAATGGACGGATAGGGCAGGTGCTCCGAGTCCGGGGCGTACAGAATTGCGGCCTCTTCGCTAAAGGTCCCCTGCGGCCCCAGATATGCGACGGTACCAGACGTCACACGTTACTCCATCGAATACGGCTTCCAGCGGACGAGGTCGGAGTTGGGAAGCACCGAAGGGTTTACGCAGGCTCGAGGCCAGCGGCCTCGCAGCACGAGCGCGAGTTCGCGTCCGACCCGTCGGCGACGCTCCGGCTCCATGCGGGCCGATGCGGAGCCGACGTGCGGTGAAAGGATGGCGTTGTCCAATTTGAGAATTGGATTGTCGAGATCGGGGGGCTCCTTTTCCAGCACGTCCAAGCCCGCTGCAGATATCCATTTTTCACTGAGCGCGCGAATGAGAGCCTTCTCGTCCACGGTGTCACCTCGGCTCGTGTTTATGAAGATGGACTGCGGAGACATGAGCCGGAACTGTTCTTCGCCCATCATGTGGTGCGTTTCGCGAGTGGCGGGAGCGTGCATTGAGACGATGTCGGAACGCTGGAGGAGCTCAGTGAGGCCAACAGGCTCGACTCCTGCCTTCGTCATGGCGAGTTCGCTCAGGTACGGGTCGTGAGCGAGAATGCGAAGTCCGAATGGCGCCGCCCGGTGAGCCACGGCGCGGGCGATGTTGCCGAAGGAGATCAGACCGAGGGTCATGCCGAACAGGCGAGGGAAGGCGTACAGCACTCCACGTCCCTGCGGCCATCGATCGTCACGGGCCATTTGGTCCATCAGGGTCACGCGCCGATAGGTCGACAGGACCAGGACCATCGTATGGTCAGCAACCTCTTCGATGAAGACGTCGGGAACGTTAGTGACCGGAATGCCCATCTCGGTTGCTGCGCCCACGTCGATCTTGTCGACGCCGACGCTGCCGGTTGAGATCACCATGCACTTTTCAAGCGACTCGATAGCACGCCTTGTGAGGAAGACGCGATGGACATAGACCGCGTCGGCATCGCGCGCCTCCGCGATAA
This sequence comes from Chloroflexota bacterium, assembly GCA_026713145.1. GTDB lineage: Bacteria > Chloroflexota > Dehalococcoidia > Lucifugimonadales > VXLM01 > VXLM01. The sequence continues at coordinate 16,819 of JAPOPA010000329.1, read as the reverse complement.
ACTCGTCCTCGTCCTCAGACACGATCTCTCGAATCTCAACATCAAGCTGCCCCAGAGCCTCCATCTCCAGATCGTAGTTGGCGGGCTGGATGCCACCTGCGCTTGGTGAACGTTGAACGACTATCTTGTACATGAGTGATGTGCTCTTCTCGTAGGGGTGTTCTCCAGTTGGAAGACAGAATACGTGAGGAGGCCGAGTGTGTCTAGCACGTATCCCAATATACTGGAATGGACGGACTGTGAATCGCGGTACCAGGGCCCCAGATCACAAGTCCGACCGTTGAATCACCTCAAGACCGAAGATACAATCGCGCTGGAAGCAAGGTCTCCGAACGAACTCTCACACTATGGTATGAGGGGTAATGGTCTCCAAACCGAAAAACGGGACAGAAGTCGGCAGTTCCGCGGTAATTCGCGACGGGTACAAGCGTCGATTTGACCTGGCGATCATTGTCGTGGCCCATGTCTTGTTGCTTCCTGTGTTTGTCGTTCTCTGGATCGGTATTCCCATCGCCATATGGCTTGGAGACCGCGGTCGGGTGTTTTACCTTCAGGAGCGCGTGGGACGAAGCGGCAAGCGGTTTGAGGTCATCAAATTCCGCACGATGGTCACGGACGCCGAGTCGGAGACCGGGCCTGTCTGGGCGGCGGAGGGGGACAGTCGGACGACGAGAGTAGGGCGCGTTCTTCGTATGCTCCACCTCGACGAGCTTCCCCAAGTGGTCAACATCTTGCGGGGCGAAATGAGCATTGTGGGGCCGCGTCCAGAGCGCCCTGAATTGGTTGAACGTTTCAGCGGCGATGTTCCGGCGTTTTCCGATCGCCTGCGCGTACGGCCGGGCGTCGCAGGCTTGGCACAAGTGCGAGGGAGCGGGCAGACCCGGCCCCGTGACAAGCTCCGTTACGACAATCTGTATATCGAGACACTGAGTCCATGGATGGATGTCAAACTTCTGCTCCTGTCCGTCTGGGTTGTGCTCAGGAGATGGCTGCGGTGAGGACGCAACACCATGCTCGATTTGCATTGCGCGCGCTACAGCACGGTTGCTACAATCCTCGCGTAGGTATTGCCCCACATCTATGTGGGGACAATGGGCAGGACTCACGCGAATGGTACTGAGCGACCGAACGATACGGGAAGAGATCGACAAGGGGAGCATAGTTGTCGATCCGTTAGGCGAAGGCTGTATACAGCCCGCCAGCGTCGACGTTCATTTGGGCCCACAGATCCTGGTGTTCCGCAACTCTCGCCGCCCTTATATCGACATTGGGCAGGACATGACCGATCTGACCGAGATGGTAGAGACCGGAGAGGACGTCCCGTTCATTCTCCACCCCGGAGAGTTCGTACTGGGCACCACGCTTGAGAATATTGAGATTCCGGGCCACCTCGTTGCGCGGTTGGAAGGCAAGAGTTCACTGGGGCGTATCGGGCTGCTCATTCACTCGACGGCGGGATACGTCGATCCCGGTTGGAGGGGTCACCTCACGCTTGAGTTGAGCAACGTCGCCAACCTGCCAATCACGCTTTATCAAGGGATGAAGATCGGGCAGCTGTCGTTCCTGATGCTCACAACCCCCGCCGAGCAGCTGTACGGCTCTCCGAGCCTAGGCAGCAAGTATCAAGGGCAGGTCGTCCCGACTCCGAGCCGCATGTACATGGACTTCCAGGACGAGACCTCCACGGACTAGGGCCATGAACTACATGCGAAGGGCGATTACCCTCGCGCGTCAAGCCCTCGGCACAACGAGTCCCAATCCGGCCGTCGGCGCTGTCGTCGCAAAGGACGGCGAGGTCTTGGGAGAGGGTTTTACCCAGCCGCAGGGGGGCGATCACGCGGAAGTCGTCGCGCTCAAACAGGCGGGATCCCTTGCAAAGGGCGGCACGCTCTACGTCACTCTCGAACCGTGCAACCATTCGGGGCGGACACCGCCATGTACCGACGCGATCATCGAGGCGGGCATATCGGTAGTGCAGGTGGCTGTTCGCGATCCGAACCCTAACGTCGCCGGTGGTGGTCTTGAACGATTGGCAACGGAGGGAGTGCGGACCCATCTTGGCGCGGAGTCGGCGGCGGTGCAGCGACAGCTTGAAGCGTGGTTGAAGTACGTGACCACGGGTCGTCCCTTCATAACTGCCAAGTTAGCCATGAGCCTGGACGGCAAGATTGCGACGCACACAGGCGACTCGAAGTGGATCACGGGAGACAAGGCGCGGTGGCACGTCCACAAGATGCGGGCACGGACTGATGCGATCATGGTCGGCATCGGCACCGCGCTCGCTGACGACCCGCGGCTGACCGCACGTGACGAACGAGGAAACTCGTTAGCCAGGCAGCCTCTCCGCGTGGTCGCCGATTCTCGCGGCAGGCTCCCCGACACTGCACGACTCCTCTCGGAACCCGGCAAGGCCCTGATCGCCGTAGGGCCAGATGTGGGCTACTTGGAAGTTGCCAGCCAAGGCAACAACGTCGAATGCCGGACGATACCATTGCGTGACGGGCATATTGATCTCGAACGGCTCGTCGATTTCCTTGCGAAGGAACGGGACGTAACGAGCATAATGGTTGAAGGAGGCGGCACGCTGCTCGGGTCGTTGTTCGATCGTGGACTCGTCGACAAGGTTGTCGCATTCGTGGCGCCGACTGTAATCGGCGGAGCCGGCTCTCCATCGCCGGTTGGCGGCGCGGGCGCCGAAATGATGGCCGATGTGCTCGAGTTGGAACGTGTACGGTGGAAGCGGTTGGGACGGGATATGCTCATTACCGGGTACTGCTGAGGCGGTATGTTTACGGGAATCGTGGAAGAGGTCGGGACGGTCCGCTCCGCCGGTCAGGGACGGCTGGCCATAGGCGCACGCACGGTGATGCCGACGCTGGAAATCGGCGGAAGCATCAGCGTCAACGGTGCGTGCCTCACCGTAACATCGCTGGATTCCGAGGAATTCTCGGTAGACGTGGTACCCGAAACGATTCGCCGCACGAACCTGGGTCGGATGAGGTCCGACAGTCGCGTCAATCTGGAACGTCCGCTCCGCGCAGACGGTCGGCTCGACGGCCACATCGTCCAGGGACACGTCGATGGGACCGGGACTATCAGTGAAATATCTGATGACGGTGAAGCGCTCATGGTGCGCATGGCAGTGTCAGAGGAGCTTGCCCGATATGTGGTGGAGAAGGGTTTCATAGCTGTGGACGGGGTTAGTCTCACGGTTGTACACTGTGACGAGGCTGGCTTTTCGGTGACTGTGATACCGCATACCCGCGACAATACGGTATTCGGTTTTTGCAGCGTGGGGGACGCCGTCAACATTGAAATCGACATCCTCGCGAAATATGTCGAGCGGTTGACGGCAGAGAGATAGAGGAAGGAACCATGCCGGAGATATCGGTCGATCAAGCGGTTAGCCAGATCGCCAAGGGGCGGATGGTCATCGTCGTCGACGACGAGGACCGCGAGAACGAAGGCGACCTCATAATGGCCGCCGAGAAGGCGACCCCTGAGGCCATCAACTTCATTGTTCGTCACTCGAGCGGCATCGTGTGTGTGCCTTTGACCGCCCAAAGGCTCGAAGAGCTGCAACTGCCGATGATGGTGCGGGACAACACGGCCCGGTTGAGCACGGCATTCACGGTGTCTGTCGACGCGTTGGACGGGACCACCACCGGCGTCTCGGCCCATGATCGGTGGGTCACCGTGCAGCAACTCGTTTCTCCGGCTACCCGACCTGAAGACCTTGGAAGACCCGGCCATATCTTCCCACTTAGGTACACGGAAGGTGGTGTTCTCGTCCGCGCGGGGCACACGGAGGCGGCAGTCGACCTATCTCGCATGGCGGGCCTGGACCCGTCCGGCGTGTTGTGCGAGCTCGTCAATGAAGACGGCACGATGATGCGGATGCCCGACCTGGTCCGATTCTCGGAGGAGCACGGCATCGGCATCGTGAGTATTGCGAGCATCATCGCGTATCGGCGCGAGCACGAACGGCTCATCGAGCGAGTGGCAGATGCTCGTCTACCAACGAAGCACGGCAATTACACGATAACGTCCTATCGCAGTCTTGTGGATACGGCGGAACACGTGGCGCTGGTAATCGGTGACATATCCACGGACGATCCGGTGCTGGTCCGAGTGCACAGCGAGTGTCTGACGGGCGACGTGTTCGGGAGCATGCGGTGCGACTGTGGTGAGCAAGTGGCTCTGGCCCTCCAGGCAATTGAGAGTGAGGGCAGGGGGGTCTTTCTCTATATGCGGCAGGAGGGCAGAGGGATCGGCATCCACAATAAGATCAAGGCGTACAACCTGCAGGACCTTGGCCTTGACACCGTCGACGCCAACGTTCACCTGGGTTACGCACCGGATATCAGGCACTATGGCGTCGGCGCACAGATACTGAACGACCTCGGGGTCAAACGGATGCGTATCCTCACCAACAACCCTCGCAAGCTGAGCGGTCTTGACGGATTCGGCTTGGAGGTCGTCGAGCGCGTCCCGATCAAGGCCCAGCCGAACGAGGAAAACAGCCGGTACCTAGAGACCAAGCGGACGCGCCTCGGACACCTGCTGGAAGAGTCTGACACCCACGTAAACGGCTCCGAGGGTATCCTCGCAGAGATGCAGGAGGACGCCGATGCCGATTGAAATGCGGGGAAGCCTGCAGGGCGAAGGACTGAAAGTCGCCGTCGTAGTGGCACGATTCAACGACTTCATTACGTCAAGCCTGCTTGAGGGTGCGACGGGTGCACTGTCCCAATACGGTGTAGCCGACGAGAATATCACCGTCGTTTCCGTTCCGGGTTCTTTTGAGCTTCCATTCGTCGCAAACCGTCTCGCCACCTCGAATCGCTACGATGCCGTCGTCTGCCTGGGCGCTGTCATTCGGGGGGAGACCGACCACTACGAGCATGTCGCCGGTGAGGCCGCCAAAGGGATCTCCACAGCTGGAGTGTCGTCGGGGGTGCCCGTTATTTTCGGAGTCTTGACCACCGACACCGTGGAGCAGGCGATCAACCGTGCGGGCGGGAAGAGCGGCAATCACGGATACAGCGCGGCAGTTACGGCTATCGAGATGGCGAATCTCGCGAAGCAGATCGACGCCGAATAGTCGTTCGTCAGGTTGGGTTGCCGGTTAGTCCATTCGGTAGAGGCGGATAGCGTCCTCATCGAATTCGAGGCCGAGCCCCGGAGTCTGCGGCAAGACCAGTTCACCGTCCTCTATTCTGGGCGGTTCCTTGTAGAGCGGCAGGGACCACGGCATGTATTCGGTGTAGATGCCGTTGGGAATCGCGGCCATGGCATGACAGAGGAACTCCGGCACGAGGTGGCTCACGACAGGCACGTTGAACGACTCGGCAAGATGGGCGACCTTCATCCAGCGGGTTAGTCCGCCGACGCGCATAAGGTCGATCATCACTATGTCGATCGAGCGTCGTTCAAGCAGGTAGCGGAAAGGCTCGATGCCGTAGTGATACTCGCCCGCCGCGATTGGCACGGTCAGGGCGTCGGCTACGCGTGCCTGCCCTTCGAGGTCGAGATGGTTGATGGGGTCTTCCAGCCAATACAGCCCGTACTCCTCCAACTGCTTCCCGATGGTCACGGCCTGATTTACCGACCACCCGCGGTTGATGTCTACCATCAGGTCTATATCGTCGCCGACGGCCTCACGGAGGAGCCGCAATCTCTCGATCTCCTTCGTGGGACTCGATTCGCCGCCAAGACGCAGCTTCATGGCACGGAAACCCTGCTCGACGAATGCGCGACCCGCGTCCGGAATGTCCTCAGGACGGTGCGGCCTCCAGAGGCTGCCGCTGGCGTATACCCTAACCCGATCCGTGAATCCGCCAAGCAGCTTGTGGACAGGTTGTCCCGTGATCTTTCCGCGGATATCCAAGAGGGCGACCTCAATGCCGGCAATCGCGTGTACGGCCACACCCGCCGTCGATCCCGCTCCGGCAGTCCAGTACAGGTCAGAGACGATGCTCTCGATGTCCATTGGATTTCGCCCTACGGTCTCCTGGGCAAGCGCGTCAACGGCGGCCTTGAGGGAGTTATTCATGGCCCATGGCACGAGGGTCGCGTGTCCGATACCCTCCACTCCGTCGTCGGTGCGCAGTTGTAGGGTCACGAACACCGTTGCGGGGGGCTTGTCGGCCAAGTCGGTGGAAGCCCCCGACTCACGTGGGACCGCGACGACGTGCGTGGTGAAGTCTCTAAGCTTGGACATTAGAGGATGGGCGAGTTAATGCCGATTGGCACGTCGTGTGGCATAATCTGCGAGAGTCTACTGGCTGTTCTGAATGGCCATCACGAGGACGACAACGACGACAGGGATGATTATCATCCAAAGAAGACGTCTTGGACTGAGCTTCACTCGCTACTCCTCATGATGCCGGTTCGTCCAGAATCTTACCACACCAAACCTCCGGACCCGGTATGGGATACAAGCTGATCGCCCTCGACATCGACGGCACCATCCGAAGCAACGAGCATCCCCTGTCAGAGCGGACGTGTCTAGCGCTGGCTGCCGCTCGCGAGGTGGGTGCGATAGTCACCATCGTAACCGGAAGAATGTACCTTTCCGCCCTTCATGTGACGGCGGACCTGGAACTACAATCGCCGGTAGCGACGTATCAGGGCGCGCACATTGCTGACCCTCTCTCCCATCGAGTCCTGTGGCACCAACCTCTCACGTCCCAAATGATCAGTGACGCCCTCGACGTTCTCGATTCCGGCGACCACGAGATACTTGCTCATCACAAAGGGCACGTCTATGTCGACCGGCTCTCGGAGTGGATAGAGGCATACGTTGAGCGCAACCACGTGCGTGTCCATGTAGTCGACGACCTCCGAAGCTTGGGCGATGAGGGTGTGACGCGACTTATCGTCGGAGGAGAGGATGATGTCGTGGGAGAGACCACCGCAATTCTCAAGCGGACATTTGACTCCCAACTCCAGATAGTCAGGTCACTCCCGTATTTCTGCGAAGTGCTCCATCCCGACACCGGCAAGGAAGTGGCGCTTCAGCGGTTGTGCACGATGCTCGATGTACGCCAGGAAGACACCGTCGCAGTCGGCAACGGAGATGAGGACGCCGCGATGATCGCGTGGGCAGGACTCGGTGTCGCGATGGGCGATGGCAGCGCATTAGGCATTGCCGCAGCCGATGAGGTTGCTCCCCCGTTGGCCGGTAGCGGCGTGGCGGAAGTGGTTGAGCGGCTGCTGGGCGGAGGCCTGCTGGGGGGAATATGATGGTGGAAAGGCACGAGTCGCTGACTGCTTTGAGGCTGATATACTGACCCTGTTATTTCAGGATCGATTTTGACGTTCGTTCCGAAGGCATTGTCTTATTGAGAGGGGAGAAGACCGCTATGTCCTCAAGTAATTCTGAGATCATTTTCGAGGTCAGCGAGGATGAAATCGATGGCGGCTACTCTGCTAGCGCGTTGGGATACGGCATTCACACGGAAGGCGATACGATTGAAGAACTTCGAGGAAATGTCAAGGAAGCGGTCGACTGCTACTTTGACGAAACGATGGCTCGGCCTGCGTTGATTCGCCTGCACTTTGTCCGCGATGAAGTCTTCGCGTTGTGAGATTGCCACGAAACGTAAGTAGGTCGGACTTAGAAAAAGCGCTTCGGCGCCTAGGCTATGAGGCTACTCGTCAACGCGGTTCTCATGTTCGCGTCTCGACGCAGACGAACGGAGAGCACCGTGAAGTTGTCCCACGCCACAGCCCTATAGGGATAAAGACGCTATCGAGTATTCTGAAGAGTGTAGCGGCCCATCACGGCATACGTGTCGACGAATTGATTAGGTTACTTGGTCTGTAGTCTCGCACCATTACAGGAGATTCGCGGCAATCAGCTGCAATGAAAGTGGTGAAAACGCGTAAGCCGAAGATCGTCGTGCTTGGCAGTATCAACATGGACCTGGTTGCCGTGGCGCCGACACTACCCACGCCCGGACAGACCGTTATGGGAAGTGATTTTGCTACTCTGCCCGGCGGTAAGGGTGCAAACCAGGCCGTCGCGGCGGCCCGGCTGGGCGCGGATGTACGCATGATCGGCAGGGTGGGGGACGAGGTATTCGCTCCCACGCTGCTTGAGAGCCTGGAATCCAACGGCGTGGACGTTTCGGACGTAATGAGCACACCCGGCATGTCGTCCGGTATTGCGGTCATCCTGCTCGACGACTACCGCCAGAACTACATTGTCGGCATTTATGGGGCGAACATGTCGTGTGACGAAATCCAAGTCGAGGCAGCGAGTCGCGCGCTCGATGGCGCGGACGCACTTTTGCTACAAATGGAGATCCCCTTCGACATTTCCTTGGAAGCTGCGCAGGTCGCTCAACAAAAGGGGGTCCGAGTCATCTATGACCCGGCTCCGCCATCGGAGATTCCTTTTTCTACATACGATTCCTTCAACATCGTTGCTCCGAACCAGTCTGAAGCCGAGGTCTTGACCGGTGTTACGGTTGACGGCCCGGAGTCCGCGTATGAGGCGGCGAGTATACTCCGAGAGCGAGGAGCCCGTACGGCACTCATCAAAATGGGGGAGCAGGGAGTGGTCTACTCATCCGGCGATTGCGTTGGATACGTTCCCGCATTTGATGTGGAAGCCGCCGATACGGTGGCGGCGGGAGACGGCTTCGCGGCGGCGCTGGCCGTAGCCCTTGCGGAGGGACAGGCGTTTGAAGCAGCGTTGCGATTCGCCAACGCGGCAGGGGCCATGGTCGTGACTAAGCGTGGAGCGCAGGACGCCATGCCCGATCGTGGGGAAGTCGAGCGGCTCCTGGGATCGTCCCAGGTCGAACCATAGACTATGAGATGTGCGCCCCTCACGCTCGGCCAGTTTCGATATAATCGCGGAAATAGAATCCTCTAACGGTCTGTCCCATGAAGAACACCCGAACTGAGTACATTGCATACGGTGACAGGCAGCTTCCCGTCGAAGTGCCTGAGTCAACGCGCACTATCGTCGCGAAGCCGCCGATGGCTCCGGTGCCTGATATCGAAGGCGCGGTGCGAGAGGCGCTGGCAAACCCCATCGCCCACGAGCCTTTGCACAAGCTCGTCGGGCCGTCTTCGAAGGTGACAATCGCCTTCGACGATGCATCAGGGTCGTACTTCCAGACCAAACGGATCGACTTTCGGCAGACCGCCATCGAGGTTATTGTCGAGGAACTCCGTAGAGCGGGCGTCGAACTTGGGAACATCAAGCTGCTGCTTTCGCAGGGGCTCCACCGGAAACTGACCCGCACTGAGATGGAGACATTTCTTGGACGTAAGCTCGTCCTCCAGTTTGGATATAACCAGTTGTATAGCCACGACGCCGAGGACCCCGAGCAACTCGTTCACCTCGGCTACACCAAACGCCAGTGGGATGTGGAAGTCAATCGAGCCGTGATCGACTCCGACCAACTCATTTATCTGAATACCATGTGGGCTCCCTTCAACGGCGGATGGAAGTCCACAGCGGTCGGACTTGGGACGTTTCGAAGCATCAAGCACCACCATAGGCCCTTCCCAATCGCGTCTGGGCAGTCGGTCGACGACCCCAAGAACTCGTCCTTCAAGAAACTAGTCTGGGAGCAGGGCGAGGTCATTCAGAGGGCGCTTGAAGAGAAGGGGCGACGCATCTTCACCATCGAGTCCGTCTACGATAACGGCGATCCCAGGAAGGACTTGATCGCGATGTTCGCCGGGCACCCGACCGAGGTGCATCCGCACACGCTCAAGGCCATTGAAGAGCAGCTAATAGTCAACGTGGAGGGGCAGTCGGACATTCTCATTGCGGGACTCTCGAACGTGGAGTGCTACTCTAAATTCTCGGTGATGAACCCGATCCTGGTGGCGAACCAGTCGATGGCCAACACGATCATGCAGTTCCAGGGTAAGCCCGTCGTTCGAGAGGGCGGCATCGCCATCATCGCGCATCCTCTGCTCGCTCGATTCGACCGGGCGAGGTTCGCCTCTTACGTGGAGTTCTACGAGAAGCTCCTGACTATTGAGCATGATCCATACTGGCTATGGGAGAACTACGTTGAGGACTTTGCGCACAGGCCTGAGTACATCTACGGGTACCGTCACAAGTACGCATACCACGGCGCGCACCCGTTCTTCATGTGGAACAGCACGTTGATGCCGAAGCGCTACCTGAACGGAATCTACTTTGCGGGAGTGAAGGACTTCGACGCGGCTGAGCGCTGCGGGTTCCGCGCTTTCGCGACCGTGGAGGAGGCCATCGAGGTGGCGCAGGCCGAACTCGGCAAGGACGCCAGCATCTCGCTAATGAAACGACCGCCGACTTTCATTCCGCGCGTTTCGTAGCCGGCAACAGGTCTACAGCATGGCCTCGTTCAGGACCACGCCGAAGCCGGGCCGGTCGAGCGGTGTGAGATAGCCGTCGACGACCCTCGGTTCATCCAGCCAAAGCTCGTCCGCCGACTCCTCCCAACGTTCGGGATGCGTCTCGGCTAGGTCATCGCAGTCGGTGGCCGCGATGACGTGCAGGCCCCAAATCTCTCCGCCGCGATGGGGGACGACGGGTACGTTGTAATCACGGGCGAGATCGAGAATGCGGAGCGTCTCTGTTATACCTCCACACCACGCGACATCGGGCTGCCAGATATCAAGCGCGGCGGCCTTGGCGACCTGTCCGAACCCGAACCAGGTAAACTCGTGCTCGCCTCCCGCGAGGTTGATCGGGTGGATGATTTCTCGCAAGGCGGCCTGCTCTTCCATGTGGTCGGGCGTCGTGACATCCTCGAACCAGTAGACGTTGAACTCCCGAAGGGCCTCGGCCATGAGTTTGGTAGTCTCGAAGTCCCACGCCATGTAGGGGTCGGTCATGATGCGCGCGTCGTCTCCAAAGAGGGAACGGGCTTTGCGGGCCTGGTCCACGGTGTCTCGCACGTCGGAATCTGAGGCCGACAGGCCGGGTGGAAACTTGGCGGCCGTGTAGCCCATGTCGCGGTAGCGCTCGAGATTGCCTCCCGTCGCATATCCCCGTATCTTTGGCTTGCTGAGTCCGCCGAGCAGTTCGTAGACGGGTCTCTCCTGCGCCTTGCCAAGGAGGTCCCAAAGCGCCAAGTCGAGGCCGCTGAGGGCCATGACGGGTAGTCCCTTTCTTCCGTAGGGGAGAGACAGCTTGTAGACACGGTCCCAGAGCGACCGTATGTCGTCAACGGTCTCGATCTGGGTCCCGACGACCAGTTCCCGGAAGTGCTGATTTACGATGATGCACGCGGGTTCTCCGCCTCCCCCGTAGCCGTAGCCGACGACGCCGTTGTCGGCTTTCACTCTAACGACGATCTGCCAGAAATGAGACTGCCAGACGCCAGTCGGCAGATGATTCCACTTCGGGTATACGGCGCTGACTTCGGTGATTTTCAATGGTGATCTCCGCCTGTATTGTGTGACTTAGCGTACATATGGGACTTTCGGTTGGCAACGGCTTGGCGCCGCTATGAACTTGCCACGAACAATCGCGTACAAGGTATAATCGCCCCACTCTCCAAGTTCGGGGCGCGCGATGACTACCGACGGATCCCAGTCCATGCTCGAAGGTAAGCCGCTGCTTATGCTGATGGACGGCCATGCCCTCGTGCATCGTGCGTGGCACGCCATCCGGGAGCCGCTAACCGTGAGCGCGACGGGCGAGGACGTGAGTGGTGTGTATGGATTCGTGAACTCACTAATCCGCAGCCTCCAGGACTGGGAGCCGACTCACTGCGCCATCGCCTTCGACCTACCCGCGCCAACTTTTCGCCACAAGCGTTTCAAAGACTATAAGGCCCATCGACCGCCGACGCCGCCGGAGTTGAGGTCGCAGTTCGAGCGAGTCCGTCAGCTTATAGACGCCTTTGAGATTCCCATCTATCAGTGTGAGGGCTACGAGGCCGACGACATGCTTGGCACGCTGTGCCGCCAGGCAGAAGAGCAAGAGATCGAGACGGTCATCTTGACGGGCGACTCCGATACGCTGCAGCTGGTCTCGCCCTGGGTGCGAGTCTTCATGGCTAACAGCATTCAGCAGGCGAAGGTGTACGACGTGGCGGGCGTGAAGGAGCGCTTCGGAGGGCTTGGCCCGGAGGCCGTGGCGGACATAAAGGCGCTACAGGGTGATTCGTCCGACAACATACCGGGAGTGCCCGGAGTCGGTATCAAGACTGCGGTCAATCTCGTAAGCAAATTTGGCGAAATCGAAGAGATCATAGCTCACGTGGATGAAGTCACACCCCCACGCGCCCAGAGGAACATTCGTGAGGGAGTGGACCAGCTTCGTGAGAGTAAAGTGCTGACCACGATTGTTAAGGACGTGCCGGTAACACTTGACCTAGAGGCCAGCCGGTTCTGGCAGTACGATAGATCAAAGGTTGTCGGCTTCCTGACCGAGCTTGAGTTTTTGAGCGTTGTGCCGCGTATACCTGTTCCTTCAGGCGCACCTGTGGTGGGAGAGCAGCAGTCCTTCGATACGACACCCGACGCGCCGGAGGTCGACTATCGGACCGTCGATACTCCGGAGGGACTCGAAACCCTGGTGAACGAACTCAACTCGCCGCTGGGGTTTGCCTTCGACACCGAGACGACGGCTGTCGATGCCATGTCCGCCGAACTCGTGGGACTGTCGTTCTCCAATACGCCCCACACGGGCTGGTACGTGCCGGTCGGACACAACGAGGGCCAGCAGTTACCGATGGATGGGGTCCTAGAAGCCCTTCGCCCGGTGTTTGAGAGCGAGACTGTCCCGAAAACTGCCCATAACGCCAATTACGACATGACGATTCTCAAGAGTCACGGCGTCGAGGTGCGGGGAGTCACGTTTGACACCATGATTGCCGCCGCTCTGCTTGGTCGAAGGGGCATTGGGCTTAAGCAGCTTGCCCTCAATGAGTTGGGGGTCGAGATGACCGAGTTGTCCGATCTGATCGGCACCGGTCGAAGTCAGATCACCATGGCCGAGGTGCCGATCCATCAGGCCGCGGAGTATGCCGCTGCCGATGCGGACCTGACGTGGCAGCTTCGCCCTCGCTTCGAACGGGAACTTGAGGCCAAGAACTCTACCCGCGCGATGCAGGAAGTGGAGATGCCACTACTTCCGGTGCTGGTACGAATGCAGGAGAGCGGCGTGTCCGTGGATGCCGAGCTGCTCACGCAAATGTCGCAGAAGCTGGGCGCCAACATGGCCCGAATCCAGGATGAGATGTACCTGACGGTCGGACGTCCCTTCAACCTCAACTCCGCTCAGCAGCTCAGTGACGTCCTCTTCAATCAGCTTCGACTTCCTCCGACCAAGAAGCGGCAAAGAGGATTTGCCACCGACGCAGCGTCGCTTGAGGGTCTAAAGGCCACACTGGACGCCGGCAGGGGTGGGAATGTCGATCCGGCTGCCCGGCAGGTGCTCGACAGCATCCTTGAATACCGCCAGCTGTCCAAGATCAAGTCGACCTACACCGATTCGCTGCCCGGTCTCGTCAACCAGAGAACGGGTCGCATTCACACGAGCTATAACCAGGTCGGCTCAGCCACCGGTCGCGTTTCCAGCAATGACCCAAACATCCAGAACATTCCCGTTCGCACGGAGTTGGGGAACGAGGTGCGCAAGGGATTCGTAGCTAGGGACTGGCCGGAGTGGACGCTGCTTGGCGCAGACTACTCGCAGATCGAGCTTCGCATCCTCGCGCACATCTCGCAGGACCCGGCATTGCTGCAGGCGTTCCACGACGGGCAAGACATCCACGCGGCCACGGCGTCGCTTGTCTACGGCGTAAGCCACGATGAGGTCGACGCGGAGATGCGGCGGGTTGCCAAGATATTGAACTTCGGCGTCGTCTACGGCATAAGCCCATACGGGATCAGCCAGCGGGCGGCGCTATCGGTTGAAGAGGGCAAGGCGTTCATCGACACGTACTTCGGCAGCTATCCGGGCATCAGCGACTACATCGGCAGGATCAAATCCGAGGCCAAGAGTCGGGGCTACGTCGAAACGCTCATGGGACGCAAGCGCTATATCCCGGAGATCAACGCTCGAAACTTCGCTGCACGCAGTGGCGCCGAGCGTGTTGCGATCAACACGCCAATACAAGGCACGGCAGCAGACGTCATCAAGCTAGCGATGGTAATGCTCCAGAACCGTATAGACGAGATGGGACTCCGTTCGCTCATGATCATTCAGGTACACGACGAACTTATCTTCGAGGTCCCATCGGAGGAGATGGAGGACGTGCAGGCCATCGTGCTGGATATCATGCCTCGCGCGATGGAGCTCGCCGTGCCTCTTGATGTGGATCTCAAGTCGGGACAGAACTGGGGTGTGATGGCGTGAGTGTTGGGCCGCGGCTCGTCGTTGACACTTGTTGGGGCATTCTCTACTATGGTGACAACACGGGAATTCGACGGACTGCCTGACGCGGGGCGGGGAGGAAGAATCACCTTGACACAAGTTAGTGAGTCGTTGACTGTTTTGGAAGCAGTTGGAGTGTACGCGGGGAGTCTTCGGCCCAAGGACGGTGTGCAGACCGAGTCCCACAAGCAGTTGCTAAGGTTCGTCAGTTGGTGCGGTGCCGGGCGCAAGATTTCGGAATTGGCGCCGTCGGAGATCGGCGAGTACAGCGATCAGTCGAGTGGAGGCACCCAGTCAGCCGAGCGACTGCAGGAGGTCAAGAAGTTCTTGGCCTTCGCCAGCAAGCAGGGACTTACCGAGCAAAACCTGGCCCGCCATCTTCGAATACGCAAGGCGCGATCACGCGCGAAGTTGTCCGGTGAGGATGAAAGACGCGCCTCCTTAATCGAGCTAACACCGGAAGGACATAAGGACCTCGTCGCCGAGCTAGAAGACCTTAAGGCCCAGCGAGGACCGATAGCAGCCCAGATTCGTAGCGCCGCTGCCGATAAAGACGTGCGGGAGAACGTGCCCCTCGAAGCCGCACGAGAACACCTCGGTCAAGTGGAGTCTCGAATCCTTGAAATTGAGAATACGCTGACCGCCGCCGTGGTCGTCGACCCTTCCGCCCGCAAGAAGTCCACAGTACAAGTGGGCTCCCGCGTGTGGCTCAAGGACCTCTCCTCCGGCCGAGAGAATCAGTACACCGTCGTCAGCGCCTCGGAAGCGAAGCCTCTGGAGGGCAAGGTATCGGACGAGTCTCCGGTTGGGAAGGCGGTTATCCGTCGACGAGAGGGCGACGAGGTCGACGTACAGACGCCTCGAGGGATGGTAGTGACGTACTCGATCCTGAAGGTGGCATAGCCCAAGCATTCCGGATCGTCCCTCTTACCACGTACTCTTCACCGTAACATGGTATTTCGTCCGTAGTATTCCCCGTCACTCCCGAATCTCGCCATGCACTGCTGCCGACTTCGACTATCAGTCGGTAATGTACAATTGCTTCCCAAGATAGGGGTGGGGCGTACCTGCGCTTCTCATCCCATACTCCAACCGTGACCATGCTTGCCAAAGACATCGAACAGGACAGCAGGGAACTCGTCGAAGAGTTGCGGCGGGATGTAGACGGTGAGGTGCGGGCCGACCGGATGTCTCGTTTGCTCTATAGCACCGACGCGAGCATCTACCAGGTCGAGCCAATAGCCGTCGTCATCCCCAGGACGGCGGATGATGTCAGCGCAGTAGTCACCGGGGCCGCCAGGTATGGCGTCCCCGTCCTGCCTCGCGGTGGCGGAACGAGTCTTGCGGGGCAGACCGTAAACCATGCAATCGTCGTCGACTTCTCCAAGTACATGAGGAACGTGCTGGAAGTCAACGTCGAGGAAGAATGGGTGCGTACCCAGCCCGGCATAATACTCGACGAGTTGAACGACCAGATCAGAGACACCGGCCTCATGTTCGCGCCCGACCCAAGTACGAGCAATAGAGGAAACGTCGGGGGTGCCCTGGGGAACAACTCGTGCGGCTCCCATTCGATCGTATGGGGCAAGACTGTGGACAACACACTCGGACTCTCCGTCATCCTCGCGAACGGAGAGGTAGCCAGGTTCGAAGGATCGTTCGGTGACGCCCTGGCCGCCAAGCGCCGACAGTCCGGTATGGAGGGCGACATCTACCGTCGGCTCTATTCCATTGGAGAGTCCAGCCGCGACGAGGTCCTCAAGCGATATCCCAAGATTCAGCGTCGAGTCTCCGGTTACAACCTCGAGGAGCTTCTTGATCCCAACGCCCTCGACATGGCGCGGTTCGTCGTCGGTTCCGAGGGCACGCTGGTGACGATCACCGAGGCAACTTTGAAGCTCGTGCCACGACCCAAGTTCAAGGGACTCGCGGTCATCCACTTCAATGAACTCATTGAGTCAATGGAGGCAACGGTAGCGGCACTGGAACTGGACCCGACAGCGGTGGAGCACATCGGCGGCATGATCGTCAGACAGGCCCAGTCGAACCTGGAATACTCGCGAATGACCGGATTCATTGACGGCAGCCCCGATTCCCTCTTGGTCGTCGAGTTCACCGGCGAGTCGGACTCGGAGGTTGAGTCGAGGGTCGATGAATGTGCAGCGTATATGGCAAAGCGGGGACTCGGTTATACGACAAGGAAGCTGCTCACGCCGTCCGAGCAGGCGATGGTCTGGAACGTTCGGAAGGCCGGACTCGGCCTGATGATGAATGTGCCAGGCGACGCCAAGCCGCTGCCGTTCGTCGAGGATACCGCTGTACCTCCTGAAAGTTTGCCGCAGTTTGTCAAGCGGTTTGACGAGATTGTGAAGGAGCATGGCACCGAGGCGGGCTACTACGGTCACGCCAGCGTCGGTTGTCTTCATATCCGGCCCCTCATCGATCTGAAGCGACAGGACGGCGTCTCAAAGA
>JAPOPA010000214.1 GCA_026713145.1 Chloroflexota bacterium | reverse complement strand
ATCGAGGCCGCGGCCGAGTCCGACGAGGAGTTGGCGGACAAGTACCTCGAGGGTGAGGAACTCACGCAGGAGGAGATTTTCGCGGGCATCAAGGCGGGAATGTCCGAAGGGACTTTCATCCCCGTTCTTGCGACTTCTGCTCTCAACGGCGTCGGCGTTGACGAGTTGCTCGACGCCATCGTTGGGCTGCTGCCGTCGCCCGCGGACCGTCCCGCGCAGGTCGCACAGAAGGGCGATGAGGAGATTGAACTGACCGCTGATAGCTCAGGTCCGCTCGCGGCGCAGGTATTCAAGACGTCCGCCGACCCGTTTGTGGGCAAGCTCTCGTACTTCAAGGTATTCAGCGGAACCCTCAAGAGTGATTCACAGGTGTGGAATGCCAGCCGGAACGAGAATGAGCGCACCGGCACGGCATACACCATTCGGGGGAAGGACCAGGAGGCGGTCGAGGAGTTGGCTGCCGGTGACATTGGGGCGCTTGCCAAGCTCAACTCCGCCCTCACGGGAGACACCCTCTCCGATAAGGCAGAACCGATCACGCTTCCCCCCCTGGAATTCCCTCCGCCCGTGTTCTCCATGGCCGCATTCCCCAAGTCGAAGGCTGACGTGGACAAGCTGACCAACGCCATTTCCCGCATGGCCGAGGAGGACCCCAGCCTGAGCGTGAACCGGGAGCCGAACACCGCGGAACTGCTGCTGGGTGGACTTGGAGATGTTCATGTCGGCGTGGCGGTCGAAAAGATGAAGCGCAAATTCGGCGTCGAGATCCTTCTCATGACTCCGAAGGTGCCGTACAAGGAGACCATCAGCGGACAGTCGAATTCACACTACCGTCATAAGAAGCAGAGCGGAGGGCATGGCCAGTTCGCTGAGGTGTACCTGGAGATTCAGCCGCTGCCTCGCGGCACCGGCTTCGAGTTCGACGAACGCGTTGTCGGTGGAGCCGTGCCGAGGGAGTACATCCCGTCGGTGCAGAAGGGCTGTGTCAAGGCCCTCGACTCCGGCGTCATCGGCGGGTTCCCCGTCGTGGACGTGAAGGCTACGCTGTACGACGGCAGCTTCCACCCGGTGGACTCGTCCGGCGTGTCGTTCGAGATCGCGGGAAGCAATGCCTTTTCCGACGGCATCAATCTGGCGACCCCGCAGCTGTTGGAACCAATCATGTATGCCCAGATCCTCGTGCCGGACGGTGACACGGGAGACGTCATGGGCGACCTCAACAGCAAGCGCGCCCGCATCCTGGGAATGAACCCTGAAGGCAACGGATTCACGACGATTGAGGTCGAGGCTCCGCAGGCCGAGATGATGAGGTACGCCACCGATCTTCGCTCGCAGACCCAGGGCCGGGGCACGTTTACCATGCGTTTCGATCGGTACCAGGAAGTCCCGACACACCTCGTCGAACGGGCCGTCGAACAGCAGAAGGAGCTCGAAGAGGCGAGGGCGTAGGGTTAGCCGCAAACCTTCTGTTGGCATCCAGGCAAGGGGGAGGCCATGCACTACAGGTTCGTGATTGTCGGCGGAGGTATGACGGGCGATGCCGCGATCGGCGGCATCCGCGAGGTCGACACCGAGGGCTCAATCGCTCTGTTCGGCGATGAAAGTGAAGTTCCGTACAACCGCCCGCACCTCTCCAAGGGTCTATGGCACGGGAAGTCTCTCGATGACATCCAGCGCGACACGAACCGCGACGGGGTCGACCTTCACCTCGGCCGACGGATCGAGGGTCTCGATATAGGCAGCAAGACCGTGACGGACGACCAAGGGGCTGGTTACACGTTCGACAAGCTCCTGCTTGCGACCGGCGGATCTCCGAGGCGACTGCCCTTCGGTGGGGACGGCGTCATTTACTTTCGCACCGTGGACGACTATCGCCGTCTGCGGACGCTGGCAGACGGCGGGGACAGCTTTCTGGTCATCGGCGGAGGCTTCATCGGGTCGGAGATAGCGGCCTCGCTCGCACACAACGACAAGCGCGTCACTATGGTCTTCCCCGAAAGCTCGATAGGCAGCAGCATGTCTCCTGTCCAACCACGCTTTT
>JAPOPA010000194.1 GCA_026713145.1 Chloroflexota bacterium | reverse complement strand
GTGACGGTCTTGGAGGACAGGGCGTTCTCGTTTGTCCTGAAGTCTCCGCCCGCAGCATCACTGCTATTGCAGGCTGCCAGACTCGAAAAAGGGAGCGGAAACCCCCTCGCCGAAAAGGTCGGAACGGTTACAACCGATCAGGTGCGGGAGATCGCACAGGCAAAAATGCAGGACCTCAACGCCGCGGACATCGAAGGAGCCATGAAGATCATCGAGGGCACCGCCCGCAGTATCGGCATTCAGGTACAGCGCTAAGAGCGACATCCGTCGCGCAAAGGGTTAATCAACCGTGACAACAGCAACCAAGCGATACACGTCAGCCAAAGAACTCATTGAGCCGGGTCGCCACTATTCTCCCGCCGAAGCGGTGGAACTGGTCAAGAAGACCGCCACTGCCAAGTTCGATGAGACCGTCGAGCTTCATATTCGCACCGGGGCCGACCCACGTCACGCCGACCAGATCGTCCGTGGCGTGACTGTGCTTCCCCATGGCGTCGGCAAGCCCCTGCTCGTCACCGTCTTCACCGACGGCGAGGCAGTCGCTATCGCCGAACAGGCCGGCGCGGACTTCGTCGGCAACGACGACCTGATCCAGCGCGTCGAGGGCGGCTGGGTCGACTTCGACGTGGCAATCGCTACCCCGGACATGATGGGTAAGATCGGACGTCTTGGACGGTATCTCGGACGGCGCGGTCTGATGCCGAACCCCAGGACGGGTACCGTCGTCCAGGCCGACGACCTGCCGCGTGTCATCGAAGAGTCCAAGAAGGGCCGTGTCGAGTATCGCCTCGACCGCACTGGGCTCATGCACCTCGCCATTGGCAAGGCCAGCTTCGAAGAGAACCAGATCTTGGACAACCTGCTGACGATGATCGATAACGTCGTCCGCGCCCGCCCAAGCGGCGTCAAGGGCCAGTTCATCATCGCCGCCTATCTCACGAGCACGATGGGGCCGAGCATCTCTCTGGATGTTGCGACCCTGACGACGACAACCGAACAATAGAATACGCTGTGCCGTAGACAGCGGGTTCCGCCGGAGGGCGGAGTAAACTCCAAGAGGCCCGCCGAGGTTCTAAGCAAATGGACCCGATGCCACGAATATAGTTGGCAGGGTTTCGCGCTTTTTGCCCCGAGTCTGCGGCTCGGGGATTATCTTTTCCGGGCATCCCCGATACCGGCCCGAACAAGAATGGAAGGTGAATGAGAATGCCGACTCCTGAGAAGGAAGAACAAGTACGTCAGATCAAGGAGTTGATCGAGACGTCGACCGTCGCCATCGCGACGAACAACAACGGCCTGTCCGTTGGCGACATGACCGAGCTGCGTCGCGTTCTTCGTGAGAATGGCGTGCGCCTGCGTGTCGTCAAGAACACTCTCGCGCACATCGCCGCCGATGAAGTGGGAGCGCCCGCGGTGAAGGACATCGTCACCGGCCCTACCGGCATTGTTTTCGGTTTCGATGACCCTGCCATCGCCGCCAAGACCCTCACCGAGCACTTGGCGTCCTCAAGGATCCCCATGTCCATAAACGGTGGCTACCTGGGCGGAAGGTCGTTGACACCTGAGCAAGTCGATAACCTCGCCAAGCTGCCGTCCAAGGAAGTCCTCGTCGCTCAGGTGCTCGGACAACTCCAGGCCCCCATCGCCGGCCTCGTGGGCACCCTGCAGGCCCCCATGCGAAACCTGGCCTACGTCCTCAGCGCTCCTCAGGTCGGCCTCGTAACGGCCCTTAAGGCTATCGCCGACCAGAAGGAAGGCGAGTAGCAAACTAGCGATCCGCAAACTACAACAAGCACAAGCAAACCAAAAGGAGAGAATCCATGGCAACGAAGGAAGAAGTACTGGAAGCAATCAAGGGAATGTCGGTGCTTGAGCTGGCCGAACTGGTCAAGGAGCTCGAGGACACGTTTGGTGTGAGTGCCGCGGCCCCCATGGCCATGGCCGCCATGCCAGCCGCCGCCGACGGCGGAGACGGCGCAGCCCCGGCCGCCGAAGAAGAGGAGAAGACGGAGTTCACCGTCGTCCTCAAGGACTTCGGCGCGAAGAAGATCAACGTCATCAAGGCAGTCCGCAGCGTGACCTCCCTCGGCCTCAAGGAGGCCAAGGAAGTCGTCGAGGGCGCTCCCTCCAACATCAAAGAGGGCGTCAGCAAGGAAGAGGCCGACGAGGCCAAGACCGCCCTCGAAGAGGCCGGCGCCACAGTCGATATCACCTAGTCCTCACTCAGCCGCTCACGGCGAACTCATATCGCCGAAAATAAACAGTCCGACCTGCGCTACGGCAGGTCGGACTGGAGTCTCATCAATAGCGAAGGGCCGGTTCACGACCCTCTATCTGGAGTGGCGGGCTCCGCAAATGCCGTCATACCGGCGAAGGAACGTCACCCCGTACCACGATACGGGGCCGACCTACGCATTACTTTCTACTTTCGTCCTTCCTCCCGCTCCGCCCGTAGCTTCTCGAACATTGCGGCGTTGTAGTACGTAGTCGGGCGAACGTTGTCCCGCAACACCATTTCACGGATAACGTCCTCCAGGTAGTCGTGCTCCTCCACCCAGTCAATCACCTCCTCGGCCCACTGACTCGGCACGCACACCACCCCGTCGTCTTTCCCCACGATCAGATCGCCCGGACGCACCGCTATCCCGCCGCACTGGATCACCACGTTCTCCTCGTACGAGAACATGAACGGCGCCTTGCCCGCCGCGACCGTTCCCCCAGCGGCAAATATCTTAAAGCCGAGCTTCCTCACACCCACGAGATCGCGTATTGCCCCGTCGGTAACGATTCCCTCCGCGTCATTCATCTTTAGCTGAAGCAGCTTCATCTCCCCTCCGCTCGACGAGTACCTTGACCCCGCCACGTCACACACCAATGCGTCTCCGGGCCCGCACCGCGCCATGGCCCTCGCCTCAGGTGCGTCCTCGCCCACCGGAGTCTCGTCGAATATATCCGGGCGCGGGGGAATGAACCGCAGCGTGCGCGCCCTCGCGACGAGCGTCTCGCCCGGCGTCTGCGAACTCACTCCCTGCATGAACGACTGGTGATAGCTATGCAACTCGTCAAGCGCGCTCCACACCGTCGGCACGCTCGCCCGCCTGTACCGCTCCAACAGGCCTTCGGACAGATCTTCCCGCATTACTGGGAAACCCTTGCCTTCTACTCGACCACGTCAGTCGTACATTGCGCCGTCTGCAGCGAAATATGCGAGAAATCCTCGCCGTAGTTCGCCCCGTGACGATGTACCTCTCCGGCGGGAATCAGCGCTGTGTCCCCCTCGGTTATTGCAATCTCCTCGTCGCGCGTCCCGACGAAGCCCTTGCCGTTCGTCACGTATAGGATCTGGTCACACGTGTGAGTATGGAGCTTAGTCCTGGCTCCGCCTTTGAAGTTCACAACGTTGAACCGGTAACTCTCCGAATCATCACTGTCCACCAACGGGTTCATCACCACCTGCCCGCCTTCGAATATATCGCGGTGCGTGTTGTCAACCTCGCCCCTGTCAACCGCCTTTATGACTTTCATCGCTGCTTACTGTCCTCCTTTATACTTACTTTCTGCTTTCTTCTCCCTACTGTATACACAAAACTCTCTGCTTCCCATACCCAACGCAACACTTTCTACTTTCTCCTCCTCTTAGTATCCCCCAGCCTTGTCCACCATCCCCAACAGCGGCCGCTCCGACTCGAACCGCCGTAAATTATCAAAGAACAACCCTATGCAAAGATTCTCCTGCTCGGACGACGTGCCCCTGCATGTCGTCACCACCACGTTGTCCCGCTTCCAGAAGGCCGAGTCATCCGGCGGCATTCCCGGTGAGTCCCCGGCGGGCTGGAGGCACACTCCCCCCAACTGCCCCGACTCCAACGCCCGTTCCAGCGCCCCGTAATCATAGAGCGACGGACGACCGGAGCAGTCAAGTATAAAGGCGCCACGCTTCATCCCCGTGAGCAGATC
>JAPOPA010000325.1 GCA_026713145.1 Chloroflexota bacterium | reverse complement strand
TGACCGCGCCTGACAACCTGCATTGAGGAGGCCCAACGAATTATGCCTCGTGTGATAGTTCTCGGTTCCGGTACCCCCGCGCCCAGCCCGCTGCGTTGGGGATCGTCATTCCTGGTCCAAGTAGGTGGCGAGTGGATGATGTTCGACTGCGGGTTTGCAGCTACTTACAAGATGTACCGTGCCGGATTCAAGGCCACGGACGTCGACCATCTCTTCTTCACGCACCACCACTCCGACCACGACGCCGATTATCCCGCATTTCTTCTCACTCGCTTTGACATGTCAATCGGCAAGGAAAACGAGATTCGAGTCTACGGCCCGACGCTCACCGAGCAGCTAACCGAGCGAATCATCGGTGAAGGCGTCGGAGCATACTGGCACGACATCGTCGCGCGGACGAACCACCCCCTGAGCCTGGGCGCGTACACTGGGCGCGGAGGCCTACTCCCACGTCGACCGCCGGTGATCCACGCGAAGGACGTTGTCCCGGGCAAAGTGGCGTCCGGCAAGGACTGGGAGGTGACGTCCGCGCGCGTAGAGCACGTTCAACCCTATCTCGACTCCCTGGCATATCGCATCGACAGCGATGAGGGAACCATCGTCTTCTCAGGAGACACCCGACCCTGCGACTCGCTGACAGAGTTGGCGAAAAATGCCGACCTCCTCGTCATGGAGTGCATTCGCCTTGAGGACGACCCAGCCCATGAGGTCGCGGGCGACTACGAGACGAGCACCGTCGGCGCCGGTCAGACGGCCACCGACGCCGGGGCCAAGAAGATGCTCCTCGTGCACCAGAGCCTGACACTGGAGACCCCTGAGGCCCACACACAGGCAATACGCGAGGTGCAGAGCGCCTACGACGGCCCAACCATCTGGGCTGAAGAGATGACGGAAATCCCCTGGGGCTGATGGCGACAATCGAAAAAGTCCCTATCAGTTCAGTGAATGCACAACCCTCGAATGGGAGGTTCCCACATGGGCTTGTGGCGAAAGTGGATTGCAGTCCTGGGAGGGATTACCGCGCTCGCGGTTCTGCTCACAGAACTTTATTGGCCATTCAATAAAGGCGTAGGCTAATTCCTTAGAGACTACATCGTTGACCCAGCGGCTCTGGCAGTCATTGGCCTCAACATCTTGGTAAACGTGTGCGACTCGCCGAAAATTCGCAATCGCGCAGGCAATCACCTGTCTCAAATGCCCCGAGACATAGTTACAACCCTTGTCGCAGTTCTCTGGTTTCGATTCCTGATGCAGTTCGCCGATTAGATTGCCCCTGACCACGAAGTCACTACCGGACTATGGGGCCACCTGACTGCCTTGGCGATAGGCATACTGGCGTTCGAAGCCATTTCCCTGTGGCGATCTGCAGACCCAGGAGACGTAACGTGTGAGGCCTGAAACACCACGACGCTAGTGAAAGAACTCAAGATATGGAGCCGACCACTCGAACGCCTTCGCAGAAAAATACAAGAGCGTGGACGTCATCACGACCTTCCCGATGGTGAGGTAAATCAGGAACTTCACCACCGGATAACGCACTGCCCCCGCAATGAGACCGGCGGCATCGACCGGGATCAGCGGCACCAGTGCCGATACGAGGATGATGGGGCCTCCTAGCCTCTTCATTCCCCTCTGGAACCACTCGTATGACTTGTGGCCTTCAAGCGTCTCTGTCCCATGCGTTCCGATGTAGTAAGCGGTCATCTCCCCCAACGCGCCTCCGATCCCCGCCGAGATGCCGAGGAGCAACCAGTTGAGGTCCTTCGCCATCAATAGCACCGCGGCGAATCCGGGACTCGGCATCACGACGGTTGCCGAACTGAGACCTGTAACCACGAAAGCGGCCACGTATCCCCACACTCCAATGTCGTCGAGGTACGGAAGAAGCGTCGCAGTGATAGCGAGGAGGAGAACGGTCGACACCAGAAAGAGAAACGCCTTCTGGATGAGGGTTAGCTGAATCGATGAGAGTCGGTTGTGGAAGCCGATTCCGGCCTTGAGAGCGTTACTAATCATTGGTCGGACCCCTCGTGGCGGTCGGTGATTACGCCCCTTTCGAGTGTTCAGATGGCAGGAATCGGACGGCGGCAACCGCGAGAATGCCGACCGCCGTCACGGCAATCGACCACAGAATCATCCCGTTCGCGGAGTCCGAAAGAAGCTCGCTCGCCACGTCAATAGTCAAATTGCACGACGGGACCTCGACAGATGGACACCATAAGGACTCCCAAACGCCGACAAACGAGGAAATTGATAATCCGACGACAATGAACGTGATGCCGCAAACAACTAGCGTAATGCCGGACCACCTCGCCATGTGCTTGAGATAGGGATAGAAGACTCCCGCGATGCCTGCAATCGCCGCTACGAATACGAAAATTGCGGCGATGGACACTGCACCAACAAGCAGCTGCAGCATAGTCCTTGCAAACCTGAATTGTTCCAGGGTCTCGTGACGGCTCCCGACCGATTCAGCGATCTTATCGATTGCGCTATACCGACCACCGCCGTCAAGGTCTTCTTGGAGGTTGTCAATCGAGTCGTCGATGACGGGGTCAGCGACGGCCCGCGCGGCCAGCTTCAGAGCTGTGTTCGCGTCGCCAACTTCAAGCGCGTCCATAATCGCCAATACGTCGCGTGCGACATTGGCCTCCGCGGTTTGTCGGGCTTCATTGTCGGGGAGCAGTCGGATCGAATCTAAGAGTGCATGAATCACTTTGTTGGGAAAAAGCCTCGGATAGCGCTCATCCAGGGCGGGAACGGTTTCTGGGATCTCGCCCGCCGCTATGGCGCTGGTGAGAGCATCGATAGAATGCCGTAACTCTTCTTCGT
The DNA here is from genome assembly GCA_026713145.1 of Chloroflexota bacterium. GTDB lineage: Bacteria > Chloroflexota > Dehalococcoidia > Lucifugimonadales > VXLM01 > VXLM01. Next base: position 2,402 of record JAPOPA010000325.1, on the reverse strand, counting down.
TTGTAACAGGGGATCGCTGGGCCCTGTCGATCCGCTCGTCGACCAGCCGAAACACCGCAGGCTTGATTCGCGGAATCGCCGGTTCGAGATCGATTGCCACTTCAAAGGTGTCCGTCTCGTTGTTCAAGAAAGCGATAACCGATGTCACGCTCCGCTCGGTGGCCGCCTTGAGCTCGCTTGGCGGAAGTATCTCCTTTAGCAACCACGCTTCCGTTTCCGGTTCGAGACTAAAGTCACCGACGAGACCTCGGAGCTCCCCCTCGAACTGCTCGCCGATGATCCCCTCGTCGTACACGCGATTGTAGGCATCGTGCTTCTCTAGTGCCGTGCGCAACGGCTCTGGGCCGCGCAACATGTCGCGAACCCCCATTGAGACAAAAGCATAGCCAAGCGCAAGGAATGCCAGGACGCCGAGCAGAAGAGTGACTATAGATCGGAGGAACGCGCCGGCAGGCGACATGGTCCCGTTCTCGGGTTCAGCTTGTGTCGGCAGTTAGCTCGACATGTCCAGTTCAAGGAGTTCCATTGCGTTCAGGCCGAGGACCCGCCGCTTGGTCTCGTCGTCCAAATCGGCAGTGGTGATGCGACCTACCAGAGGACGGGCGTCCATAAGCGGCATGTCCGAACCGTAGAGCACCCGATCTGCGCCCGCGCCCTCCACCAGGAACTCAATGGTGCCGTGCTCCCCGTGCGACGTGCAGGTCTCCAGCCAGATATTCCGAGAAGACTGCGCGGCCTCGACCGCCTGGATCTGGCCCGGCATGGCATTGCCGGAGTGTCCCAGCACCCATCTGATGTCGGGGTAGCTCTCGGCTAGCTTGATGAAACGTATCGGGGCGGTCAGGATATCGCCCTCGTTGTTGAATGAGCTGTGACTCTTGACGACGATGCGGTTCTCATTGCACCACTCGAATATTGGAAAGTACGACGGGTCGTCGATTGGCGCGCCGAGAAAGTCGGGGTAGAGCTTGAGCATCTTGAACTCAGGCATCTTGAAGACGCGCTCCAACTCGGCCATCGCCTCGTCGAGATACCGGGGCGTCACGTGGGCCACGCCAAAGAACCTGTCGGGATTCAGGGAAACGAACCTTGCGACGGCGTCGTTGCACTGACGCGCCGTACCGAAGAAGATGCAGCTCACGGGCGCCACGTCTACCCCCGCCATGTCCATGATCCGCACATAAGGCTCCGGCGCGTCGTGCATGCGATAGAAAGTCTGGCGGCCAACGTGGCTGTGCATATCGACGACGGGCGTGTTCATTGGTGGTCTCCCAAGATTCTGTTGCAGGCTAAGATAGGCAGCGAAAAGGGTATCATGTATGTCGAGTCGCGGGACGGCCCTGTCGCGCATTTCCGTCCAGGAGTAACGATTGTTCGAACGAGACCAAATTCGTGCCGGAGGCACGACTGTCCACTTCGAAGTGCACCGCAGTAAGCGGCGCAAGAAGACCATGGAGATCAAGGTGGATGGTCATATCGTTCGAGTTGCCGTCCCCTGGAAGACCAAGACGCGTGAAGTGCGGGAATTCGTAGGCAAGCATGCGGCTTGGATCATCAAGAGTATCTCCGACTTGGCGCCGCCGAAAGGGGCACGGACAGGCCCCGAAAGAGACAGTGTTCGTGTTGAAGGCACGACCATCAATTACGAGGTGATTCGCAGTAAACGGCTCACGAAGAAAGTCCGTTTCACCGTCGATCGCGGCGTCGTTTGGGTAGAAGTTCCCTCGGACGCGAAGCCCGAAGCGATACGGAGCGCCGTGCGTAATCGGGCCCCCTCGATCATTAGCCAGTTGTCGCAGTACCTGCCCAAGAGTAGGCGTCAAGTGACCGAACGAGACAGCATACGTGTTGCAGGCACTACTCTCGAGTACGAGGTGCACCGCAGTAGCCGGCGTAAGAAGACTGTCAAACTAACGGTGGAAAGCGGCATCGTTCGGGTTGTTGTGCCTTCGTTTACAAAACCCAGTGCGGTGCGCAGGGCCGTCCGGGATCGGGCGGACTGGATCATCAACAAGCTGTCGCAGGCCCCGCCCGAGGGTGTTCAGAAACGTTTTATCGACGGGGAGTCGATGCCCTACATGGGTGATGATGTCCGCGTCGCCCTCCGCATCGTCGACGCACCCGCACCGAAGATTCGACTCGAGGACGGCCGCTTCCGGGTCTTCGTTCCTCGAAATCTAAGAGGAAAGAAACGTTTCGAGGCGATGCGCCTAGCCTTCATGGAGTGGTATCGGGAGCGCGCCCTCCTCCAAGTCTCGGAGTGTATAGATGATTGGTGGCCAAAGCTCGGGCGCGGCCCGAAGTCGCGAGTGCTGATCCGCAACCAGCGAAGGAGGTGGGGAAGCTGTGCCTCCGATGGAACCATACGAATCAACTGGCGCATAATCATGCTGGAACCTGCG
>JAPOPA010000182.1 GCA_026713145.1 Chloroflexota bacterium | reverse complement strand
CACGACCTCGCCCTTCTCGACTCCGAGGGATACGTCGGTCAGGGCCGTGACGGCCCCGTACCGTACCGATATGTTGAACAATTCGAGGAGCATCTTTGCATTCCGTATTTGTTGCTAGGTTCCTAAGTAGGCGTCTATCACGTTTGGTCTGCTGAGCACTTCATCGACCTCCCCCACGGCAAGAAGGGCGCCACTGTCCAATACGAAGAGATGGTCGGACAGCTCGCGAACGATATCCATGTTGTGTGAGACGAAGATTATCGTGTTGCCCTGTTCCCTCATGTCCTTCAATATCGACTTGACCCTTTCCAGCATCTGGGGAAAGAGTCCCGCGAAGGGCTCGTCGAATAGGTATATGCTCACGTCCATCGCCATGGCGCGCCCGATTTCCAGTAGTTTTCGCTGGCCGTAGGAAAGGTCCATTGCCATCGCGTCCTTCTTCTCCCACATGCCGACGCTCTGCAGGATACTCTGCGTCTTCTCCTTGTGTTGGGGGCTCGTTCGTTCGAAGAGCGCGGGCAGAAAGCGACGTTCGGTCAGGGTCACCATGATGTTGTCCCAGACGCTGATCTGGTCGAATAGTCGCACCTCCTGGAAGGTCCTCGTGATGCCGTGTCCCGGCGCCTCGTGTGCCTTCAGGACGCGGAGTCCCACGCCGTCGATGACAACGACTCCCTCGTCAAGAGGCAGAATACCGCTCAGAAGATTGATCAGGCTCGATTTTCCCGATCCGTTCGGTCCGACGATGCACGTTATCCACTCCCTAAAGATAGATATGCTGAGCTGGTCCACGGCCTTCACCGCGCCGAAGCGCTTTGAGACCTCCTTCGTCCGCAATACGAAGATCTCGTCGAGGTCGATCTTGTCGGGCCGGCTAGTACTCACAGCTTGTATCTCCCGACAAGGCCCTGGGGCCTGAACAGCATGAGGATCACCAACAGGATGCCGAGGACTACCTGTCGGGCCTGACCGACATACTCTGCCGGCAGGAAAGGTATGAAGCGCATCCCCTCTTCAAGCAGGACGAACACTATAGCCCCAAGCAAGGATCCCCAGATCGTAGCCAGTCCTCCGAGAATGACGATGCAGACCAGGAGCATCGACTCCAGCAGGATGAATGAGTTCGGATCGATGAACGTGGTCCAGCTTGCGAACAGACCACCAGCGAGTCCCGCCATCATTGCCGAGATGACCCATATCGCCAGCTTGAAGTGCGTCACCTGGTAACCGAAGACCTCAGTGGCCTGCTCGTCCTCACGGATTGCTGTGAGCACCCGCCCAAAGGATGACGTCACTATGAACCATGAAATCAGCACGACGAGGCCGAGGAAGGCCACAACAAGAGCGAGGAACTCCAACTCGCCGTCGAACACCCAAGTACCAATCTCCGGCCTTGCTATTTCATGAATACCAAAGGCCCCCCTGGTAACACTCCGCAAGTTCAGAAATACGTTAAAGGCGATTATGGCGAAGCCGAATGAAACAAGAACGAATATGTCGTCCCTGAACCGATTGAATACGATACCAACCGCGACCGCTACGAGGCCAGCAAAAAGGATTGCTACGGGGAGCGCGGCGAAGAAAGGCAGACCAAACGTTGGAATGGCCTCCGTGCGAAGCTGTTCGTACGCGGCGTCCGACGTGAGAATGGCCACCGTGTATGCGCCGAGTCCGAAGAAGCCTACGTGTCCAACCGATAGCAGTCCCGTGAAGCCCACCACCAAGTTCAGGCTGACGGCGAGAATCGCCCAGATGGCAAAAACGGTGCCAACCGATATAGCGAATCCTGTGCCTTGCCACACCATGAATACAACTGCCCAGCCGATGATCAACAAGTTTGCCCACAGTTCCAAATTGCCTTTGGCAAACCGTAGAAATTCCCGGGGTGATTGTGCCAGCCTCAACATGTCGACTATGGCCGTTGTGTCAATCTGCACAGTCCTACTCCCTCGGCAAGAGGCCCTTGGGCCAGAACGACAGGAAGAGGATGAGGACCATGAATGATATGACGTCCTTCCACTCCCCCGCGAGGTCCCAGATGCCGAACTGCTCGACCATGCCTAAGGCGAATCCGCCGACGATTGCGCCATACAGGTTGCCTATTCCTCCGACCACGGAGGCTATCCAGCCTTTCAGTAAGAGTAAGAGCCCCATCCTGGGCTGTATGGCCGTATCGTGGCCGCTCAGCAGCCCGGCCATTGCCGCATAGATCGCGCCGATGAAGAATACGATCGCGATGATGACGGTGGTGTTTATTCCCACCACTTTCGATACCTCTTCATCGTCGCCGATCGCCCGCACGGCCTTTCCGAATGAGGTCATTCTCAGGAGGAACAACAGGAACACGAAACCTGCGAGGGCCACGCCGACGGCGAAGATGTTGAACCCCTTGATGTTGCTGCCCAGGATCGTCCATGGAGCGCTGCCGAAGGCCTCCGGGAGGGGACGTGGATTGCTCTCGAATATGATGGAGGTCGCGGCGGTGATGGCCAGGAGTATGCCCAGTGTGGCCACGAGCATGATGAGGGGCGACCTCGCCTGCTCGCGCATGTACACGTAGAGACCTCGGTAGAATCCCACGCCCACAATTCCCGCCATCAGGCATGACACTCCCCAACTCAGGTAGAGCTTCGATCCTGGAGTGTCGGCGATGAGGAATCCGCAATACCCTCCGAGAGCGATACCTACGATTGCGGCTAGGATCAGCAATGGCACGGCATTGAATGTCGGAAGTGCAAGTCGAGAGCCTCGATAGATCGCCCAGCCCGCGGCCAGTGCAACAAGGACGCCTATAGCCGGACTCAGAATGACATTTGTGGAGTCAGTGATGCTTAGGACGAGTCCCATGTAGGCCCCCGCACCAACGGCCAAGAGACCTCCGGCTGCGTAAAGGACCCTTCTACCGTAGCGTGGCCGCAGCCTATGGAAGAAAGTTTCGTAGAGCGCCCACGCGACCACTCCTGCGGTCACGGCGGCAAGCATGGCGGTCACGTAGGGGTTGGTGTAGTCCTGGCCGCCGAAGCCGTCTTGCGACCTCAGATAGAAGACACCGTAAGCGCCTATGGCGGCTGCGGCGCCATAGTACAGATCGAAGAACCATACGGTGCTGTAGACGATTGTGAAGCCCATCGCGAGAAGGGCGTACACCGCCCCCACGGAAAGGCCGTTGAAGGCGAATTGCACGGCCTGATCAGGAGACTGGGCTATCTTCCAGGCGATATAGGCAAATACCGCAGCGCCCAGCACTGTTGCCAAGAGTCTGCCGTGGCCATCACCGCTCGGTAGCAACCGGCTCCACCAGGCGAACCTCAGTCTCTCGAGACTCATCTACGTATGGGGCCTCCACGTTATCTCCCGCTCCGTTTGGTCGGGGCGGGAGATAAGGCATCTTGCTGGGCGACACTCCAGGGTTCGTCCACGGTGTGAAGCAATGCCAACCGGCATCAAGGATCGGGAGCAGGAGCTACTCGGTCGGAGCGCCTCCAAGGACCTTGTATCCGTTGTTGTCTTCGGTCCTGTCACCCGTTGGAAGTACCTCCACGACAACATTGGAAAGGCCCACGACCTCGCCCTTGTCGTCGAAGCTGTAGCCTACCCCGATTGCTCCGCTCCAGGTGATGTCGTAGAGACAGTCCCGGAAACCGTCCGCGTCCTGATCGTCGCCCGTCCTCTTCAGGCACTCTGCCGTGATGTACACGTCATCATAGGCCGAGCCGAGGTACCACGGCAACGTGACCTGGCCGTAGCGGTCCCTATAGCTGCCGAGGACCTCTTGCGCCTTGTTGTTGGCCGGATCGAGGTCCGCCGTAATGGCCTTCAGTCCCGTGGCGGCGTCCCCGGCGATCTTCAGAGCCTCGGAGCCGACCGGAACCACCTCGGAGTAGATAGGCCCTTCGTAGCCCAGTTCCCGAAGCTGCTTGACGATAGTTCCGCCACTGAACTCACCTTGCGCAGCCAGGTGAATGGCATCGGGGTTTGCACTGAGCAGCTTGGTCAACTGGGTCCTGAAATCCGTGGTCTCGGACGCGTACTGCTCAGCCGCCACGACCTCACCTCCGCGCTTCTCAAACTGCGCGACGGACGCCCGCCTCACGCCTTCGGCGTAGTCGGTGGACTCATTGATGGTGGCAAGCGTGCGGATTCCGTCCGCCCACAGCACGTTTCCCGTGTCGATGCCTAGTTGCGCATCGCTCATCGCCGTCCTGAATATGTAGTCGCCGGCTTCGGCGATGTCCGGGTTCGTCGCCAGCCCTGAGAACATCACCACGCCGTCGGCCTCCGCGAGCGGCGCTGCTCCCAGCATCGCGCCGCTACATGATGTGCCGAGGATGATCTTTACGCCGTCCACGTCAGTAAGCTTGTTGTAGGCGGTAATCGAGTCTTGGGCGCTGCACTTCGAGTCTTCGACGATCAGCTGTATCATGCGCCCGTTGATGCCGCCCGCTTCGTTGATCTCGGCCACGGCCAATTGCTTGGCGTTGTTAGAAACTTGGCCGTAGGTCTCACCAGGACCTGTGAGCGACTCCATCACGCCTATGCGAAACGGTTCTTCATCTCCTTCATCTTCGTCCTCTCCACAAGCCACAACCACCGACACCAGAACCGCCAGCAATCCTAACGCTATAATTCGTTTCCATGAGAATAATTGCATGACAATCTCCCTTTTTCGTAAGGATGCTCCCTAATGGGCCGATGCTTCTGCTACGTTGTATCACCGCCACGCGGGTCTTGCAAGTATGAGTGACGTTTGTTGAGAGGGAATCTCTCACACCTTGTGGAGCGCCAACATGGCTTTCAGGCGAGAAGCGGCGCCTACTCCAATTCATCGCCGCTTAGTACCTTGTACCCATAGTTCTCTATAGTCCTCTCTTCCGGTGGGAGGACCTCCACGACCGCCCTGGAAAGACCAACTACCTCACCGTATTCGTCGAAACTGTAGTTATTTCCGAGAGCGCCGCTCCAGGTGATATCGTACAAACAGTCCCGAAATCCGTCTGCGTCCTGGTCGTCTTTAGTCTGCTTGAGGCACTCCGCCGCAATGTACACGTCGTCGTAGGCGGAACCAAGGTGCCACGGCAAGGTAATGTAATTGTATCGCGCCCGAAAATTGGCCAGGACTTCCTGGGCCTTGGCGTTATTCGGGTCGGGAGTTGCCGTGATGGCCCTGAGCCCGGTGGCAGCGTCCCCCGCGATATCGAGCGCGGTCGTCCCCACTGTGATTGTTTCCCCGTAGATTGGCCCGTCGTAGCCCAATTCCTTGGCCTGCTTGACGATGGTGCCCGCCGAGAATTCAGACTGTGGCGCAATGTGAAGCGCGTCCGGATTCGCCCCGAATAGCTTGGTCAGCTGCGACCTGAAGTCGGTGGTGTCGGGCGCGTATCGCTCCTGTGCGATAACCTCGCCGCCGTTCTTTTCGAACTGCGATACGGATGTACGCCTTACACCTTCGGCGTAGTCGGTCTCTTCGGTGATGGTGGCCAACGAGCGGATTCCGTTCGCCCAGAGAACGTTGCCCGTGTTGATGCCCACCTCGATATCGCTGATCTGCGTGCGGAAGATGTAGTCCCCGGCATTGGCGATGTCGGGATTGCTGGCAAGGCCGGAGAAGAGCACCACTCCATCCTCCTCGGCGTGTGGCGCGACGCCAAGCATCGCGCCGCTGCACGATGTCCCGAGGATGATCTTCATTCCGTCCACGTCGGTAAGCTTGTTGTAGGCGTTAATCGCGTCCTGGGCGTTGCACTTCGAGTCCTCGACTACAAGCTCCAGCTTCCGCCCAACGATGCCCCCCGCGGCATTGATCTCGTCCATGGCCATCGTCTTGGCATTGTTAGCCACTTGGCCGTAGGTCTCACCGGCGCCCGTAAGCGATTCCATGACGCCTATCCGGTACGGGCTCTCTTCGCCGTCCTCATCCGTACCGCAGGCCATGGCCAACGCAATGACAACTACCAGCAGTCCTAACCCGACTATCCGTTTCCAGGACGACAATCGCATGAGTCATCTCCTTGATGTGCGGCCGGCTTCCCCACCTTATCAACGGACTGCATCTCTTGACGTTTAGGGATGCTTACACTCTTGTACGTAGCACCAGCTGTTCCTTTGAAGAATTATACCCTAGAACAAATGCCCTCAAGGATTATCGTCTTGCACCGAAGCAGTGTTTATGCCTTGTCCGGCCATGTTGTGGTACACTCCCGCGTCGATGGGCCGACACAGCCGAAACGACAATAGGCCGCCCCGGGATTCGTCCAAGACTGCACCGCGACCAGACGATCGAGCGCCGGTTATAGACTACGAGCTGATCACCGACGAAAACCGTTTCAGGCGGGTCGTCGAGCGGATCGCTGGAGAGTCCCGCATCGGCTTCGACCTCGAGTCGAACGGCTTTTTTCGCTACCCGGAACGAATCTGCCTGATCCAGCTTTCCACGTCCGGGTCCTTCTACCTGATAGACCCGCTCGCCATAGACGATATGAGTCCACTTGGCGAGGTCTTGGCGAATCCGGGAGTCGAGACCGTTCTCCACTCTGGCGACCACGACATTCGAAGCCTCGACCGCGACTGGGGGTTGCACGTCGGAAACCTGTTCGACACCAGCATCGCTGCGGCCTTCGTGGGAAGCGAGCGTCTCGGACTGGCGTCGACCCTGCAGGACTTCTTGGACGTGACCATTCCGAAGGAGAAGAGCATCCAGCGTTCCGACTGGTCGATCCGCCCCCTCAGCAACACGGCGCTGGAGTACGCCGCCGGAGATGTTCGGTACCTGTTTGACCTTCGAGACAAGCTCGTCGAAAGGCTCCGAGCCCTGGATCGCATCAGTTGGGTCAGGGAAGAGTGCGAACGTCTCGCGGAGATTCGCTACAACCCGCCCGACCCTGAATTGGCGGTATTCGCCGTCAAGGGATCGCGTGATCTGGACGGCCGTGGGCTTGCCATCCTCAAGGCGCTGATGGAGTACCGAGAGCGGCACGCGCTCCGACTGGGCAGGCCGCACTTCCGCGTGATCCCGGACGCTGCATTGCTGTCACTAGCGGCAGAACCCAAGTCCGATCTGCGTGATGTGCGGGGTCTGGGGATGTTTGCGCGCGGCAGGCTGGCGGCAGGTATTCGAGACTCCATCAAGAAGGGTAGGGCCACTGAGCCCCTCCAGAGACCGCGTCAACCGCGCGGACGCCGCTTCTCCCGCGCCGAACGGGCGAAAGTGGGCCAGCGGCTGGACAAGCTCAAGGCGTGGCGCACAGAACATTCGCAGAAGCTCTCCCTTGCGGTGGGCCTCCTCTGGCCAATGGCCAGTCTTCAGCGAATTGCGTCTTTCCCCGACGAACTGGAAATCGAGCTTCAGGCCCCGGAAATCAGGCGATGGCAGCGCGACGAGTTTGAGGAATCGCTACGGGCATTGGTGACGTAAAAGCTGCAGTTGTAACACTCCAGTCCTATTCCGTTTCCACAAAACGCGGTACGTGGAGGAAGTAGGCCTGTCGACGCCACAGATCGACTCCCGTCAGCTTGAGTGTTACTGTCGTTCCCGGCTGAATCGTGTTAGGCAACTCGGCACGGACGCGGAATGGGTACTCGTCAAGGTCGAGGGCGGCAAGACGTCGAGGCTCGTTCTCCAGCACGTAGGCTGTGAAGTGGTCGGCCTCAATAGGTGCGCCGAGCCGCGTGAGCATGAGGTACTTGAGAAACCAGTATCGACGCCGCGCGTCCTCGATCCGGGAGAGGTCCCGCATCTGTATTTCCGCCCGCTTGGCCATCGATGAGATGTCGTCGGCGGAATAGATCGGCTCACCGAGAGCGAGGAAGTGGCTGATCTGCCGCTGCATCACGAGGTCGGGATACCGTCGTAGGGGAGAAGTGGCTTGGATGTAGGTATCGACTCCGAGCCCCGCGTGCCGCGTCGGAGTCACACTGATGACCGCCGGTGAGAACCTTCTCATGAGTCGGTGTCGATGAAGGCGAGTCAATGGGCGCAGGACTCCGTCCGCATCGAAGAGGTCGAGGTCGGACACGTCCGGCGCGGACTGCGATCGGTATGAGGCCGGTATTTCGTTTATCTTGCAGTAGTCGGCCATCAGCGAGTTGCACAGCACCATCATTTCAGAAACGAGGTCACGTGCCGGAGTGTTCCTCGCGACTACACGGACCTCGATGTCGGTCGGCGTGGCGACCTTGATTAGCATCTCCTCGCGGTTCACATTGATTGCACCCGCCTGCTCCCGCCGGGCGAGGAGCGCCTGCGCGAGGTCGCTCATCGGAAGCAACGTTGGATGCCACCTGTGGAACTCGTCCGCAATCGCCGCGTCCGCCTCGACGTATGAGATCGCGGCCCTGCTGCGTATCAGCGACGGCTTGATCTCGTAGCCCTGCACCTGCCCCGACTCGTCGATACTGACGAGCAGACTCACGGCCCTTCGTACTTGATCGGGATCGAGGCTGCCGACATCGTGGACGAACGCAGGTGGGAGCATGGGTATTGAGCGCTCCGGGATATAGAGGGTCGCCATCCTCCGGTCCGCCTCGGTGTTCATCTCTCCGTCGACCGGCACGATCGCGCCCGTGTCGGCGATATGTATGCCAACCCTGTAACCGCCGTCAACCGCCTCCAGAGAGAGCGCGTCATCCCGGTCTCGTGTATCAGCGTCGTCGATGGTGAAGGTATCGAGGTCCGTGAGGTCGAGCCGTTCGCGGTTGTCCAGATTTGGCTCTGCTCGGATGGAATCAGCCTCCTCCAATGCGGCTGTCGGAAAGACCTCTTCAATTTCGGAGCGGTGCAGTTCCAGCGGCTCATCCTGCAAGAAGACTCCCGCGTCCACTAGCAGTTCAAATGCCCGACGCTGGAGATCGCGAGTCCCGTCCGAGGCATCTTGCAGCAGACTGTGCGCGGCATAGCTGCGGGTATACTCGTCCCCATGTACGGCGAATCCCTTGATGTGTTCCAGGAGGCCCATGTGAAGCCGCGACATGGGGTCTGGGAGAGAACCCGCCCTCAGCGCGGTCATGAGCGACTCCGCCGCATGTGCGTTCTCCGCCTCCCGCAGCCGCCGAGCGCGAAGAGCTTCAAGTTCCTCCTTCGAACGAGGAACGTGCCCTCCGTCTTGAGGGATGAAGTAGTCGGAACCGTGATCGAGGTGCAGCGTCAGAGCAACCATCTCCGCCGGCCCGATGCAGCTGTCATAGTATAGATCGGCGATCTCATCGACACTCATGGCGACCTGCTCGTCAACCGCAACCTCCCAGACATCGAACAGGTCGATCTGGTTTGCGGCTTTCTCGGTCCGGTCGCGGAATTCCAGGAATGCCTCGTAGTCGTGTGGGACGACGCCTGTCGTGAATAACACGCGGTCTGCGGGTAGCTTGGCTTGCTTGTTGCGGCCAAGCGCCAGGGTGACGCGAGAAGGCGTCCTATCGATGTAGCGGAGGACGGTCGCTCCCTTGTTCAGTCGCGCCACGACAATCTCGTCAGGTTCCATGATTCCAGCCTACAGAGTCTGGGATGGGGACGCTAGCGTTCCCTTAGTGAGTTCCATGCCCCAATCGAGAATACCGTTCGCCTTCAGTAAGCAATGAGAGATTGAAGAAAGAAAGGATGGCGAATACTCCACGCGAGCCTGTCGCAGATTGGCGGACAGTACGGAGCGGACTCTTCGCCGGAGTGAACGAATTGAGGACGACGAACGACCGCGGCTAAAGGGAATGGGCAATGCTTCGTTCGGTTCCCCTCATTTGGGAACTGGTTCCGTCTGCGTTGGCAGGGCGGTGTCGGCAGATTGGTCGGGGGTTTCGGGGGTTCTGTTTTTCAAGCCCACTATCAGCTTTACGACGCCCACAAGAAGCCGCAACACTAACTCCAAGGCTATGAGAAATACCAGATAGTAAAGGATAGTCTCGCTGTAGTCACCGGCCATTCTCAGCCTATCCAGGGAATCCGAAACAGAGGAGAATGACGCATTGATAAGGACAACGCTCAGTACGGCGAAGGGCAGAATCTTGGCCAGGTCCCGCGCTAGGTCTTCCTTGTAATAGGACGTGACACGAATGGCGCTGACAGTGACAAGAGCTATTAGCAGGGTTTCCGAGAAGGTCTGCTCTTTCGAGAGGAAGGCCAATATCACCGTGAGGACTGCGAACCAGAAGAACGCGAATACTGGAAAAAGAGCGAGATACTTGACGACATACAGTACGAGGTGAAGGAGAGACCTCATCCATCGGAAGCTCAGCCCTTCAGATCTGCCCAGATTCAACTCGAATACGTCCCGAGCAGCCACGAACCGATAGAACTTGAACACGAAGATCGCAAAGACGGACATGCCCAAAACATAAATCAACACGGGCCATAACATGTCCAGCGCGTCATTGATGTCCAATCCCTTGGTAAAGATGTCGTTTATGTTCATGAGCCTTCCGTTCGAGGGGTGGAGATCACGAGCGCCTAGGCGGCGGCGATGCGAGTATTAGCGTCAGCCTCCGTGTATCAGACTGCTGGACCAACGTTGGCTCCAACCACAACCGAGACCGGCAGTCACAGGCTTGGTGTTGTCTATGTGTGAACGGCATCAAGGCAACCGGGGGATCACCTCATTCTTCAGGAGAGAGATCGAGCGCTCCCATTGCTCACGTGGGTCCCATTCGTGCCCCATCGTGAGGAGGATGCCGAAACCGCCGACATTGTGATAGAGCTCCTCCAACCGCTCTACCACGTGGTCGGGACTGCCGACTATGAAGATGTTGTCGAGGACGTAGTCGAGAGTTACGTCGGAGTCGGGCATGTCCGGGTCATTCTTCAACAGGTCGATTCGCTTGGTGTACGGCAACATCTTCATGAAATACTGCGCAAAATCGCGGGCCAGGGTGCCCTCCATGACCTCCCGTCGGGCCTGTTCGGTGGTCTCGGCGACGTAGACCTCTCGGGCGATGCGCCAAGTCGACCGGTCGGGGACCCGCCCCGTCTTCTCCGCGCCTCTCTCCACGGCTTCCCAGTGGGTGCCGATCACGGAGGGAGGCACGATATTTATGCTCATGGGAATGAAACCGCGCTCGCCCGCAACTACGAGTGTCCCCGAGTTGGGAGACACGCCCGCGACGCCTATCGGAGGATGCGGAAGCTGGTAAGGGCGAACATGAAGGTCGAGGCCGATCTCGCCGATAGTCTCCGGCACGTTGAAGTCCCAGTACTTGCTCTTGTACCGACCCGGCTTGGGGTCCTGCCAGAGCTGAAGCACGAGCTCCAGGGAGTCGCGCGACATGGCGAGTTGCTCTCCCTTACTCGGATCGAACCCGAAGACTTCGAAGTCGCCGACGAAGCCGCCCGATCCGACGCCCCAGTGAAACCGTCCCTTGGCCATGTGGTCGAGCTGCGCGATGCGGTGGGCCAGCATGAAGGGATTATGGTTCGGCAGACATGAGACGCCGGTGCCAAAAGTGATGTTGTCGGTCATGCCGAGGGCCTGGGCGATGAAAAGGTCGGGCGCCGGGATATTCTCCCACTGGGCGGTGAAGTGCTCGCCGATCCAGGCCTCGCGGTAGCCCAGCTTATCGAGCGTGATCATCTGCTGCAGGTCGTGTTCGAGAGTCTCAGTGAGGTTAGAGCCGGGCGGGTGTAGCGGCATTGTGAAGTAGCCCAGTTCCATGTTCGTTCCTCCAAGCGGTTGCTAAGTGCGGATGGTACCACTTCAGGTCGACTGTGGCACGGTGCGATCGAAGCGGCGAATGACGATTCCGCCGATGATGAATACAAGACCAATCACCGACGACAGCAGCATCGTCTCCCCGACTATGACGGCGATCAGCGCGAGCGAAACAAACGGCGAGAGAAAGACGAGGTTGCTGACCTGCGCCGTCGTTCTGGAGAGCGATAGCGCGCGCATCCAGAGCACGAACGTAATGCCCATCTCGAAGACCCCCGCGTATGCAGACCCGCCGATGCCTCGCAGGTCCATGGGAGGCGGACCTGCCAGCACGAACGCGGCAATGGCGACGAACACCAGCCCGAATACGAAACTCAGAAGGAGCTTGACGACCTCGTCGCGCTTGTCCCGGACGTTCGTCAGCCAGAACGTCGCCCAAATGAAGGCGCTGCCGACCGCCAACCCCGTGCCAAATGGATCGCCGAAACTAAAGCCCAGCAGATCTCCCTGCGTGGAGATCACCAGTACGCCGAAGAAGCTCACGAGAATTGCGGCCAGCGACACTCGCCCGATTGGCTGCTTGAGCAGCGGCACCGAGAGAATGACCACCACCACTGGCCAGGTGTAATTGAGGGGCTGCGCTTCCTGTGCGGGCAGGCGGTCGTAGGCCTCGAACAGTACGAGGTAGTACAGGAACGGGTTGAGGAAGCCGAGTGTCGCGGCCCGGAGGTCCTCCTTGGGCGTACACGAGAGAGCCTGCCCCAGCTTGCGCTGCCACGCCGCGACCACCAGGAACAGGAGCGCCGAGACGAGCGTGGCGTAGAGCAGCATGTGTGGCACTTCGACGTAGCGCAGCGACACCTTGAAGGCCGACGCGACGTTCGACCACATGAGTACGGCGCATCCCGCGTATATGTAGGCCTTGGTCTGTCTGTCCATGGAGCGGCGCAGTCCGGTCAGTGCCGGACATTGTAGACGTTCATCTCAATGTTTTTCTGCTACACTCATGCCGACTGCTCGTTGAAGGAGACCTGCGACATGGCCCGAATCACTATCCTTGGGGCAGGAACGCCGACCCCTACCCCAGCCCGCTACGGTACCTCATACGTGCTGGAGATCGGCGGTGACCAGATCATGGTAGACTGCGGCCCCGCCGCGACGCACAAGCTGGTCAAGGCCGGCCTGTGGCCTACGAACATCGACTACCTGTTCTTCACGCACCATCACTTCGACCACGACGTAGATTACCCTTGCTTCCTTCTGACCCGTTGGGACCAGAGCATCGGTAAGGAGAACGTTCTCCAGGTCTTCGGTCCGACGCTGACCGAGCAGCTGACGCACCGCATCCTCGACGAGAGCGAGGGCGCGTTCTCCCATGACTGGAAGGCGCGTGTGAACCACCCCTACAGCCAGAAGGTCTACGTGAACCGCGGCGGCACACCTCCCCGGATGCCCCCGGAGGTGAGCGCTAGGGACATCACGGCGGGCAGGATATTTTCAGGCCCAAGCTGGGAGGTTACCGGAGCCGATGCCGTCCACGTGCAACCGTACCTCGACTCGCTGGCCTACCGCATCGACAGCGACGAGGGAAGTGTCGTCTTCACGGGAGACACCGAGCCGTGCGACTCCGTCACGAAGCTGGCCGAAGGAGCCGATGTCCTAATCACGATGTGCTGGGACGAGGAAGAGCACATGCACGAGCACGGCGAGCAGCACGGGGCCATGGGCAACGTGGGCTCGGCGAAGATGGCGCAGGAGGCGGGAGTGAAGAAGCTGGTGCTCGCCCACGTGGGTCCATACCTGGCGCAGCACCCCGTCATGGAAAAGGGCATCGGAGACGCGAAGAAGATATACGAAGGCGACCTCGTGTTCTCCGAGGAACTGATGTCGTTTGAGGTCTGAGGAACGTTGAGGCTTCAAAGGCCCGCGCGGCATTCCAACGCCTCATCAACAGCGGAAGGTGACTGCGGTGGTTCTGGCGGGTTCCCGCTATTTGGGGTAGGGATCTACAAGACTCCCCGCCAGTCCTTCTCTGCGAAGCAGATGCCTGACTTGCCACTCAAAGTCTGGTGGGGCGATATTCTCCGCTAACGCAGTCTCGATCGATCGCCCGACCCCGATGAACATCCAAGCCCAGCCCGATGAACATCCAAGCCCAGCCCGATGAACATCCAAGCCCAGTAGGTAGGCACGAGCAACTCCCATTCCAGGTCGGACAGCCTGCTCACTTCTTCGTATCCCTCGATGACCTCATCCTGATACCCACGCCAGGAATTGGCGAAGTCGGCGACTCTGTAGTTCAAGTGGGTCGCCTCGAAGTCGATGACGCCGGTGAGGTCTTCACCCTCGTACAGGAGGTTCCAAGGGGCAAAGTCGCCATGCAGGACGGTTGTGGCCGCATCGTTGAGGTCAAGGCGGTCAAAGACCTCCGTCGTTTGGTCGATGTGCCACCTCATGATGTGACCCTCTGGTGGCCGGTGCTGTTCATACATCCGAATCGAGTCGATGAGTTTGGGATCGCGGATCACTTCGTCCGACAGACCAAACCCTCGACGCTTCCCCATTCCCGCAAGCGAAGCAGTAGTTTCGTGAAGCTAGGCGAGCAGGCGACTCCTCGCCCGGCGTTCTTCGGAGTCGTTGGTTACCCGGCATGTACCCGGAAGGAACTTGAACAGTCCCCAAGTTCGACCTTCGACCTGCATTGATTCTTCCAAAGCCGCGGGAACCGGCCAGCCCGCTTCATCTAGACGTGCCAGAACATCGTGCTCATAGGCAATGTTAGGGAAGGCTTCATCTGAATAACCGCGAACCACAAGGTTGCTGTGGCCATATTCGACAAGCCAGTGCCGATTGTGTCTACCGCCCAAGTAACAGACGGGAACAATTTCCCACCGTTGTTTGATTACATCGGGGATCTGCGGCAATGGCGGACGATCCTCGCGGGATAGTTGTTCCAAGGCTTTGGTCCCATCTTTGCCGGAAAGAACCGTCAGCCGAACCTAGAGTTGGCCTACTCGTACCGCACTTCGACCTTGACCTGCCGGAGTTCAAGATCATCCTTGCGAGTGGGGTCTTCGGACACGAGCTTGACTTCGATCGTGTTCATCCCCCGCTGGAGCATCGTCGGGGCGAGATTGTAGTCGAGAGTTTCACCCGGAAGCTCCTCGGTCTTTGTCTCCGACGGGTACTTGTTCCAACCTTCTTCGTAGAAGACGTGCGTCCAACCGTCATCCCTCGTGGGAGCAATAGGCAACGCCAGCCCGTTGACGACGACCTCGATCACGTCGTTCTCGGCAAGGCCTCCGAACCTCAGGCCGAGTGACGTGCGCGCGTTCCGAAAACTCTCCGGCATGTCCATCGCGACTCTACCGCCCGATCCGGTTGCGGTGCAGCGAAGGGTTACGGGAAGCTGGGCGCGGGGAATCGCATTGAGGAACGTCAGGTGTAGATGCGACGTCGGGACGAAGCGCGTGCGGTCGTCGGTCTCGTAGCGCTTGTCCATGCGACGCAGGGCGTCACGATCGACGAGGTCTCCGAGCACGCGGCGTTTCCACTCCTGAGGCATTGAGTAGAAGTTGAACAGGTACAGGCCGTCGACGCCGGCGTCCCAGTACCGCGCCGCGATTGCCCGCAGCGTCAACTCGTCCACGGCGGGACGATAGGCTTCCAGGCACCCGTAGATTAGCGTTTCCGTGCCCTCGGCAAGATCAACGAACTCTTTGATTGGCATCTCGAACGGGATGAATCCGCCTCCTGCAACAACCACGTCCACGAGATAGGAGTCCACCCATTCGCGGATGTCGAGGCCAATTCGTTCGCAGCGTTCGATGGTCGCGGGAACGCGCACCATGAGATCGAGTCCCTTTCCGCGTGCCTCGCCGATCTCGTCCATCCGCCGGCGTATCTTTTCAACCATATCGGTCATCAGGTAGCGGTTGGAGTACGCCTCCTCGATGTTGAAGTGCGTTGGGTGGCGGAAGAAGTCGAGCTCCAGGCCATCGACATCCCAACGTTCAACCGTCTCCAGGGCGATGGAGCTCATGTAGTCGCGAACCTCTGGCAGGGCGTAGTCGAGGCCTGTGCCCACTCCCCATTCCATGCTCGGTTCCGGCAGGTCCACGCCCTTGCCGATGGTGAACTCAGGATGCTCGCGGCGCAGTTTTCCATAGGAAGGGTCGCCGGGGTCGATGTCGTAGTGCTCGTTCATGCGCACGGAGGGGAGAAAGTCCATTCCGAGGCGGTGGCACTGCTCGGTCATGATGGACATCAGGCCGCCGTGGTGGTCAATCATATGCCGAAGGTTGTCCCCTCGATTTCGCTGGCGCTTGTCGCCGCCCTCTGCGTAGGCCTCCGACGTGCGCTCGCCAATGTCGGTCTCATAGTCGTAAACGTCGTGACCGCCCACGGAGTAGAGCCAGCCGTCAACGGGAGACCCCTCGTGCGGCTCAATCATGTTCCACCACATGATGTCCGGAGTCAGGGGCGGCTTCGTCTCCGCCATGATCCAGGCGTCGTCGTTATCGTAGACTCGTCGAACTCTTCCGCTGCGTGGCATTAGCGTATCCGCCTTGTTCCATAGATTGCCCGCCCTGTCGTTGGGACGTGTGCTCTAGTTCGTCGAAGAGGAGGGGCCGTCTGCTAACGATATCTCATCCGCATCATCTGCATCATCTGCCCCTGTTCGTTGACCTCTTCGTCGCGAATCTCGCGTCCGGTGAGGTGAAGGAACACATCGTCCAGCGTGGGCCGGCGCAGGCCGATGGACTGTATTCCGCCCTCGTAGCTCTGCACGAAGCGTGGGAGAAAGGACTCGCCATTGGGGACGCGCACCGTGATCGCGCCGTCTCTGACCTCCGGTTGGAGGGAGTGTCTGTCACGCAGTTCCGACTCCGCGTGCGCAATGTCGTCGGTCCGCAGCGTCAGCAAGTCTCCTCCCACCTGGCTCTTGAGGTTGTCCGGGGTGTCGAGGGCAACGATCTTGCCGTGGTCGATGACGGCGATGCGGTCACAGTTTTCGGCCTCGTCCATGTAGTGAGTCGTGAGGAAGATCGTCAACTCTTCCTGACGACGCAGGTCGCGGATATACTCCCATATGCGGTTGCGGGTCTGAGGATCGAGGCCCAGCGTAGGTTCATCGAGGAACAGCACACGCGGAAGATGGATCAGGCCACGCGCGATCTCAAGCCGTCGTTTCATTCCGCCGGAGTAGGTGCGGATGTGGCCCTTGCGACGGTCCCATAGCTCCATAAGGCTGAGAAGCGCCTTCGTCCGCTCCTGCCGCACCTTCTTCGGGACTCCATAGGCCATGGCATGAAACATGATATTTTGCTCGGCGGTCAGGTAGTCGTCGAGCGTGGTTTCTTGAAACACCAGGCCGATTGACCGTCTTACGTCGTTCTTCTCGCTGACGATGTCGTGGCCGTTGACCGAAGCCGCGCCCCCACCCGGCTTGACGAGCGTGCAGAGCATGTTGATCGTGGTAGTCTTGCCCGCGCCATTCGGACCCAGGAAGCCGAAAATCTCACCGGCATCCACGTCGAAAGATACGCCCTTCACGGCTTCGATCTTTCCGTAGCTCTTGGCGAGGTCTTGGACCGAGATCATCGACATGGGGGTGTAGTGCGGAGGTAGTTTTGCGTAAGGCGTTGATATAATGCGTGCTGCCGACCATCAGCCTACCACACATCAAGGGGCGCGGACATGAGTGAATTCGGATTGAACGTCAAGGGCGAGACCGGCAGCCGAAGAGTGGAACTGGAGTGCGAGCACCAGAATGGTCTAGTGTACGTCGTTCGCGCGGAAAAGAACTGGGTCTGCTCTGATGACCTCCTCCACGCGCACTCGCTTGCCGGGTTCTTCAGAGAGTTGGCGGAGCTGGAAGACCCCGGAGTCCGGGAGGTCATGCAGCAGTGGGGGGTTTACTATCGAAGTCGCCCACTCGCAGAGCAGGCGAACGAGTAGGGGAATGAACCGGAAGTGAGCAGCGATGGCTGAAGCCGAAATAGCGTTTATCGGTGGTTCGGGACTGTACGACATCGACGGCCTGACGGACGCCAGGCAGGTGTCCCTCGACACACCGTTCGGCCAGCCGAGCGACGCCTTGACGATTGGAACATTTCAAGGTCGGCGCGTTGCCTTTCTCGCTCGGCACGGAAAGGGCCACCGTCACCTTCCGAGCGAGATTCCCTTTCGTGCCAACATCTACGCGCTAAAGCTGCTGGGAGTAGAGCGGATCATATCGATCAGCGCGGTAGGGAGCCTTCAGGAGAATGTCGCGCCGCTCGACATTGTCGTGCCCGACCAGATAATCGACCGGACACGGGGCCGGGTGAGGACGTTCTTCGGGGACGGCGTTGCCGCGCACGTCGGCTTCGCGGACCCATTCTGCCCGGAGCTCAAGCGTGACCTCGTAGGGACGGTACGGAACATGCCGGTTACAGTCCACGATGGCGGGACATATGTCGTGATGGAAGGCCCTCAGTTTTCCACTCGCGCAGAGTCGATGCTCTACCGGTCTTGGGGTGCGAGCATCATCGGCATGACGGCGCTGCCGGAGGCCAAGCTGGCTCGCGAGGCGGAGATATGCTACGCGACCCTGGCGCTGGTTACGGACTACGACGTGTGGCACCAGACGGAGGCTGAAGTCTCCGTCGATCTGGTTGTAGCCAACCTCTTGAAGAACGTGGAGACAACGCAAGCCCTCTTGCCCAACATATCGGCGCGCATTCCTGAATCGAGGACGTGCAACTGTCAATCGGCACTCGAACGCGCTATAATCACGAGTCGCGAACTGATACCCGACGAAGCCAAATTGAGGCTGTCGGCGATCATCGGTCGGTACCTGTAACACGAAAACAACAGGAATTACGTCGAGGGTGGAGGTGAAGACGATGCCCAGGAGAGAGGCGAACGAGCCCTATTACAGGCTCACCATCGCGGAGGCTGCCGAGATGTACCAGGACGAGGACGCGGTTGTGGTCGACGTGCGTCGTGAGGACGAGTACCTGTCTGGGCACGTAACGGGCGCAATGGCGATTCCGGTTGACGACCTGCTGATGCGAGTTGAAGAGCTTCCGACAGACAAGAAGCTCCTATTCATCTGTGCACAGGGTGTGCGAAGCGGCCTCGCGGCAGAGATGGCCGGCGCGATGGGAATTGACCCTGAAAACCTGTACAACATCGAGGAAGGCACGCCGGGATGGGTTGAGCAGGGCCTTCCCACGAGCTATGGTACCGACGAATAGACCTCTAGTACCACCCGTTCCGAGAGAGGCGTTGATGAACAAACGCAAGTGCGAGAAATGGAGATTGCACCGCAAGCACATTGGAAAGCTCAAGGAACGCCGGAAGGCCGAGCGCGAGCGGGCGAACTGAACCCAGGGCCATGACCGTACTTGTAGTTGGGTCGGTGGCGTATGACTCCGTAGAGACGCCCGCGGGTCGTCGGAAAGACGCACTTGGCGGCTCAGCCACGTACTTCTCCGTAGCGTGCTCAAATTTCGCCCCTGTAAGTCTCGTTGGAGTCGTCGGTGAGGACTTCCGGGACAGTGATGTTGAAATGCTTCGGTCGCGCGCCGTCGACCTTTCCGGGCTTGAACGAGTTGAGGGAAGGACGTTTCGATGGTCCGGGGTCTACGGACCAGAGGATATCAACACCCGGGAGACACTCGACACTCAATTGAATGTCTTCGGGGATTTCGCACCAAGCCTAAGTGAAGCTCAACGTGAGTCTCCTTTCCTGTTCCTGGCCAACATAGCCCCGTCTCTCCAGATCGATGTGCTGAATCAAATGAGACGGCGCCCTAAGCTCGTCGCGCTAGATACGATGAATTTCTGGATTGAGGGGAGCGTCTCGGAGTTGAGGGAGGTAGTTCAGCAGGTCGACGTCGTGTTCATGGACGAGAATGAGGCCAGGAGCTTTACGGACTCCATAAACCTCCTGCAGGCGGCAAACGCCATACACTCCATGGGCCCAAGCACCGTGGTCGTCAAGCGAGGAGAACACGGTGCAATCCTCTTTCACGAGGGACAGCCTTTCTTGACTCCGGCGGTGCCGCTGGAGCATGTTATCGATCCTACGGGGGCTGGAGATACCTTTGCGGGCGGGTTCATGGGATACCTCGCCGCGACCGAGAACCTGACTGAAGAGGGATTCCGCCGGGCCTCGGTTACAGGGTCGGTGATGGGGTCGTTCGTCGTCGAAGGTTTCAGCCTCGAACGCCTTGAGGAAGCGACGAACGTAGAGATCGAGACACGATTTCGTCAACTTGCAACGTTGACACGGTTCGAGCCGTTAGCGGATGATGAATCACTGCCGATGAGACAGAAATAATCGAGAGCCTCCACCCTTAGCAAGGCGAGGCGGGAGAAGAAGCGTTTGACTACGAAGATCCAGGAGTATAAGGGAGACGTAAAGGACCTTTCCTTGGCGTCAACCGGCGTTCGTCGAATCGAGTGGGCAGCCCGCGAGATGAATGTGGTCGCGCAGATTCGAGAGCGGTTCGCCAGGGAGCGTCCACTCGAAGGTGTCCGAGTCGCAGCCTGCTCCCATGTGACGACGGAAACGGCAAACCTGATGCTCGCGCTGCAGGCGGGAGGGGCGGACGCCGTTCTCTGCGCCAGCAACCCCCTGAGTACGCAGGACGACGTTGCCGCCGCGCTCGTGGCGGAATACGGGATTCCGACGTTCTCGATCAACGGCGAGGACAACGAGACTTACTACCAGCACATTCGAGCCGCCATAGGCCACGCGCCACAGATCATGATTGACGACGGTGCCGATCTCGCGACCGTCATTCATACTGAGCATCCTGACTTATTGGGCGGCGTGCTTGGAGCCACGGAAGAGACGACGACAGGCGTAGTTCGCCTCAACAACATGGCGGAGGTCGGGAAGCTGGGATATCCCGCCATCGCGGTCAATGACGCCCAGACCAAGCATTTCTTCGATAACCGCTACGGCACCGGCCAGAGCACCCTCGATGGCATCATACGTGCGACGAATGTACTGTTTGCGGGAAAGCGCGTAGTCGTAGCCGGGTATGGTTGGTGCGGCAAGGGTGTCGCGATGAGGGCGAAGGGAATGGGCGCCCACACCATCGTCACCGAAGTTGACCCCATCCGCGCGCTCGAAGCCGCCATGGATGGTCACCAGGTAATGACCATGGACGAGGCAGCCAAAATCGGAGACATTTTCATCACCCTCACCGGCAACATGCACGCAATCGGCAAGAGTCATCTGGAAGTTATCAAGGATGGTGCGCTCGTAGCCAACAGCGGACACTTCGACGTGGAAATCGACATTGAATCCCTTGAAGAGATGGCCGACGGCAAGCAGAGCGTTCGTGATTTCGTCGACGAGTACCTCCTCGACGACGGGCGGAAGCTCTATGTGCTCGGACAAGGGCGTCTCATTAACCTCGTTGCCGCTGAGGGACATCCGTCTGCGGTTATGGACATGAGCTTCGCAAACCAGGCGCTGTGCGTCGAGCACCTCGCGCTCCATGCGAATGACCTGGAGAATAGGGTATACACGGTGCCTACCGAGATCGATCAGGAGGTCGGACGGCTCAAGCTCCAGGCGATGGGCATTGCCATCGACTCGCTAACCGATGCTCAGGAACGCTACCTCTCAAGCTGGGATATCGGCACCTAGAACATCTACGAGGATTCGACAACTCAAATGACATCCAGCTTCGCCAACTCACCGTCCTATCTCTTCACCTCCGAGTCCGTGACCGAAGGACACCCCGACAAGCTCTGCGACCAGGTATCGGACGCCGTTCTCGACGCATTCATCGCAGGGGACCCCAGGGCGCGAGTCGCGTGCGAGACGGCGACCACAACCGGTCTGGTCGTCGTCATGGGCGAGATATCTTCGTCCAACGACCGAGTGGATGTGCGAGGAGCCGTACGAGAAGCCATACGCGACGCGGGCTATACGAAGCCCGAGTATGGGTTCGACTACCGGTCGTGCGCGGTCATGATCGCCCTCGACGAACAGTCGCCCGACATCGCGGCGGGTGTCAGCAAGTCGCTGGAGGTGCGTGACCAGAAGGAAATTGACGAGGAAGAGGTCGAGAGTCTCGGCGCGGGCGATCAGGGCATGATGATCGGGTACGCGACCAATGAGACTGAGGAACTTATGCCGCTTCCCATTATGCTGGCCCACAAGCTGACGCGCCGCATGTCGGAAGTCCGGCGCGAAGGGCTAGTGCCTTACCTCAGGCCGGATGGAAAGTCGCAAGTCACTATCGAGTACGAGCTTGGCAGGCCCAAGCGAGTGGCCACGGTCGTCATGAGCAGCCAACACGACGCCGAGACCCCGCAGTCGGTTATTCACAATGACCTCGTCGAGCACGTCGCTCACGAGGTCATTTCTTCGTCTTTGAGAGACAGAGATACTCAGTACCATGTCAACCCTTCAGGGCGCTTCGTCACGGGAGGTCCCGTCGGCGACGCGGGCCTGACGGGGCGTAAGATCATCGTGGATACCTACGGCGGTTTCGCGAGACACGGAGGCGGCGCGTTCTCCGGGAAGGATCCCACGAAGGTAGACCGGTCGGCAGCCTATGCTGCGCGGTGGGTTGCCAAGAACCTGGTTGCCGCTGGTCTTGCAGACCGGCTGGAGATCCAGCTCGCCTATGCGATAGGCGTCGCGCATCCGATGTCTATCTCGGTGGAGACCTTCGGAACAGGCAACGTGGGCGACGCCGAGATCGTAGGGCAGGTCGAACGCCACTTCGACCTGCGGCCCGGCGCGATCATCCGCGACCTCGGACTGCGTCGGCCGATCTACAAGCAGACGGCGAGATATGGTCACTTCGGTCGTGACGACCTCGACTTGCCCTGGGAGCGCACCGACAGGGCCGAAGCGATTAGGGCAGACGCCTTCGGCTGAATGCCTCAAACTAACCCGTTCATAGGTGCGATTCATGCTTCGGGCGGTTCCGAGCCCGCCCCACGCAGACACGGTATGCACACAATCGAGACCTGCACCGTGATGTCGACGAGGGTGAGTCCATTAGGACGGGAGGCGACTGAATGGTTGTGAAGTCAATGGACGCGGTAGATGCACTGAGACACAGGGGCAGTGTCTACGAGCGTTACGGCGTTCGTCCGATCATCAACGGCAATGGAACGCAGACGATTCTCGGCGGTTCCATCATGGAGCCGGAAGTTGCGAAGGCGATGGCCGAGGCCAGCCGGACGATGGTCGTGCTCGAAGAGCTGAATGAGGCGGCCGGCCGGCTCATCGCCGAGCATACCGGGGCCGAGGCGGGACTCGTTACGAGTGGAGCTGCCGCTGGACTAACCCTGCAGGCGGCAGCCGTGATCGCTGGAGACGACCCCGACAGGATCGCCTTGCTTCCCGAAGCCGCCCATGACCAAAACAGGATTGTCATTAAGAGGTCGCACGACAGTGAATTTACTCAGGCATGGCGACAGGGCGGGGCGCAGTTGGTCTGGGTCGACAACGAGGAGACCTGCCTCGACTGGGAGGTCGAGTCAGCCATCGGGGGTGAGACGGTGGCGCTGGGGTTCATCGCTTCCCGATGGCACCCCGACTCATTTGAGGGATTGTCTAAATTTGCAGAGATCGCGCACGGGCATGGCCTCCCCCTCCTCGTCGATGCCGCTGCTATGTTGCCGCCCGCGGAGAATCTTCGCAAGTTTATCGAGTACGGTGCCGATTTGGTCTCGTACAGCGGCGGGAAAGCGATCAAGGCCCCGCAGTCGACGGGTATACTCTGCGGGCGTGAGGACCTCATCGACGCTGCCAAGCTGAACGCCAGTCCGCACTACTCCATCGGTCGCCCGATGAAGGTTGCACGCGAGGAGGTCATTGGCCTGATGACCGCTCTTGACCTGTACGTCCGGCGAGACCACGAGGCTGATATGCGACGCTGGTTTACGGAGGGTCGCACCATCGTAGACGCGGTGATCGAGATTCCCGGCGTCACGGCTACCGTCGAGCAGGACGACTGGCTCAGACCGGTGCCTGAGGTCTCGATTGCCTTCACCTCCGAGTGGCAGGGGAAGCCGGCTACGGAGATAGTCGATGCCCTCGCAGACGGCGATCCGCCGATCATAGTCGAGGCAAGCCGCCGCGACGACGAGGACATTTTTGTAAATCCGCACGGTCTCATGCCTGGCGAGGCGGAGTTGATCGCGGAGAGATTGCAGACGGAGTTGGAGGCTGGGTAGTGAACGGCGACGTCCCTGCGTGGTCTATTGTTCAGTCCGCACCGACAACGATTGGGCTTTCAAACACGGTTATTCCATAGCGTATCGGCAGAGGATTCCTCCATGCCAATAAAGTTCGGGACCGACGGATGGCGGGGGCTCGTCGCCGACGACTTCACTTTCGACAACGTTCGCCTCTGTGCCCAGGGGACGGCTGACATGCTGTCGGCGAACGGCGACGGCCGGCCGGTGGTTGTGGGCTACGACACCCGATTCGGCTCGGAGCAGTTTGGGGCGGCAGCGGCGGAGGTGTTCGCAGGCAACGGACTCCGCGTGTTACTTGCCGACAGACCCGCACCAACGCCCGCTTTCGGGTTCAACTTGGTTGCTAAGGGAGCAGGCAGCGGGATTGTAATTACGGCGAGCCACAACCCGCCAGAGTGGAACGGCTACAAATTCAAACCGGACTACGGTGGGAGCGCTTCACCGGAGATCGTAGTTTCCCTTGAACGTCACGTTGCCAGTGCTGAGCGGCAGGGGCAGTTCAAGGCCACACGGCTTGCCGAGGGCGTTAAGAGCGGGCTAGTGGAGTACTTTAACCCGGAACCCTTGTACCTGGAGAATATGGCACACCTTGTAGATCTCGACGGGATACGGAAGGCCGGTCTACGAGTAATTGTCGATTCGATGCACGGCTCCGGCTCCGGATATCTGGCGCGCCTCGTTTCCGGTGGGAATTCGGCGGCGGTAGAGCTACGTGGTGAGAAGAACCCAAGTTTTCCGGGGATGGTGCAGCCCGAACCGCTCCCTCACAATCTCGCAGGGCTTTTTGAAGAGGTGGAGAATTCCAAGGCCGACGCGGGCCTCGCGACGGACGGTGACGCCGACCGTCTCGGCGTTGTCGATGAGCGCGGTCGGTTCGTGACGACCCTCGAGGCTTTCGCCCTGCTGTGTTACTACCAACTGGAAGTCCTGGGAAATCGCGGACCTCTGGTGCGGTCGATCACCATGACCAGCATGATCGATAAGCTGGGGAATGCATACGGAGTACCGGTCTACGACACGCCCGTGGGGTTCAAGTACCTTGGGCCGGTCATGATGCGCGAGAACGCCCTCACGGCAGGAGAGGAGAGCGGCGGGTACGCCTTCCGGGGCAACATCCCTGAGCGCGACGGAATTCTGAGTGGTCTTATGATGCTCGACCTCATGGTCAGAACGGGAAAGACTGTGTCCGAGCTGCTGTCGGTACTGTCGGATACCGTAGGTCCACACCACTACGACCGTCTCGACCTCCACTTCGACGTGGCGGAACGGGAGGCCATAGAGCGACGGGTCGGGACTGCCCGGCCACGTCAACTCGCAGGGCGGCGAGTGGAAGACGTCGATACCAGGGACGGCTACCGGTTCGTACTGCCGGACGGCTACTGGGCGTTGATCCGCTTCTCGGGCACGGAACCGCTCCTTCGCATCTACGCCGAGGGTGATTCACCCGAAATGGTGCAGTCTCTTTTGACCGAAGCGCGTTCCCTGGCGGGCGTATGACCTTTAGGCTCCGCGATAAGGACATCGAGCCCACTTAAGTGGACTTGATTCACTCACGATAGTCGTTTCGGTAGAATGTTCCCATGCTTGAAGTT
Organism: Chloroflexota bacterium; assembly: GCA_026713145.1. GTDB lineage: Bacteria > Chloroflexota > Dehalococcoidia > Lucifugimonadales > VXLM01 > VXLM01. Next base: position 8,040 of record JAPOPA010000182.1, on the reverse strand, counting down.
GTCCTGTGGCTGAGTGCCGCGTATGCCATCGCGCTGGCGGCCTTTCCCCTCTGCTTCTACCTGCTTCCCAACCTGCGTGACCGTGGCGCTAGCATTGCCATGCCGTTTGGCCTTCTCACATTGGGATACGCCTCGTGGATTCTCAGCGTCCTGCGTATCGTACCGAGCACACAGGTCACGGCCATCCTTCTGCTGATTATCATGACCGGCGTCTCGGCGTGGGTCGTCCAGCGCAACCGGCAGGAGATAGTGGACTTCGTTGTCCGTGAATGGAAGACGCTGGCGACAGGCCAAGTCGTCTTCCTCGGCGTGTTCGCGATTTGGATCACCTACCGTTTCCACGACCCCTCGATCAGCCATACCGAGCAGCCGATGGATTTCATGTTCCTGAACAGCACGGCGCGGTCGATGCTTGGAACGCCCGAAGACGCGTGGCTCAGGGGAGAGGGCATCAGCTACTACTACTTCGGTTACTGGAATTTCGCCTTGTTGACCAAGCTCACGGGCATCGTATCGAGCGTGACTTACAACCTCTCCCTCGCGCTGGTGCCCGCGATGGCCGCCGTGGGGATGTTCGGGCTCGTTTCCAACCTTGTAAGGGCCGACAAGGGCAGGTTTAAGGCCGCAGTCCTCGCAGGGGTGACAGCTGCGCTACTACTCGTGTTTCTTGCAAACTTGGAGGGTGTGCTGGAGTTCTTTCGCGCCAACGGCATTGGCTCCGTTGGCTTCTGGAGCTGGATTGCCGTGGAAGGGCTGACAGCCCCGGCAGGAAGTCTTACGGAACAGTGGTGGCCTACGGAGAACTGGTGGTGGTGGCGTGCGACCAGAGTAATCGGCAGCTTTGATGCCGGTGTTCAGACCGATTACACGATCCATGAGTTTCCTGCATTCAGCTACATTCTCGGTGATCTGCATCCGCACGTGATGTCCGTGCCATTTGTCGTAATGTTCCTGGGTTTTCTGTGGAACTTTTGGCGCGCCCCATCGGTTTGGTCGTGGAGTGGTTGGCGGCTCTACCTCTCGCTCTTTTTGATCGCCTTCCTGTTGGGCGGTCTCGGATTCACGAATATGTGGGACCTGCCGGTATTCGGACTGATCTTCTTGCTCATAGCGGCGCTCAGGGTTTACCGGAGCGGACGGACGCGTATCCGAGACCTAGTATTGGAGACGGCTCCGTTTGCACTGCTCGTGGGGGTCGTAGCCTTTGTACTGTACTCGCCGTACTTTCTCAGCTTCACGAGCCAAGTCGGAGGCATCGGAGCATTGGACGGCCCGGGGACGCGCAGTCTTCACTTCGTTCTCGTATGGGCTCCTTATCTCGTCGCAGTGGCGCCTTTCGTCGTTGCGGTTTACTCGCGCACGACGATCAGAGAGGACTGGACACGCACGACACTCTATGCACTGGCGGCGGGATTTCTGCCGTTCGCAGTCTGGGTCCCTTTGTACATGAACGGCGGCGGCGATCCAGCCGGGGTGATTGGAAGGTTAATCCAAGTCTTGCCTCTTGTCCTGCTCGTCACTCTGGCGGCATATGCGACCTTGTGGCTTATTGGAGAAGAGAAAGAGCGGGACGGGTTGGTGTTCGCCATGGCCCTGGCGTCACTAGGACTGGCACTGATAATGGGGCCGGAGCTCCTCTTCGTCGACGACTCATTCGGTGGGGCCCACGAACGCATGAACACCGTATTCAAACTCTACTATCAGGGTTGGACGGTACTCGCCGCCGCAACTGGCTACGTCATATACTATTTTGCCAAACTCATCACGGAGTCGGACTTCTCTAGTCGGCTCTTGTTGCGATTCTGGGGAGGGGCTTTCGTACTAGTGCTAATAGCGTCGATTTACTACGTACCGGCGGCGACCGCTTCCAAGGCGGAGTTGTACGGCGAGGAGAGGACGCTGGACGGTCTTCAGCACGTCGAGCGCTTCGCCGGCCCAGAGTATCGGGCCATTGAGTATGTCCGGGAAAATGTCGGTCAAGACTCGGCGATACTCGAGGCGGTTGGAGGTGGCTACTCCGAGCACGGGCGCATCGCGTCGAGCACAGGCGTACCGACGGCGCTCAACTGGCCGGGGCACCAAATGCAGTGGCGCGGGTCGTCGACACCATTCGCAGGCCGAGAACAGGACGTTCAGACCATTTATCAGACGCTTGATATCAGCGAGGCCGCGTCACTACTGGACAAGTACGACGTCGACCACGTATATGTCGGCCCTCGTGAACGCAACAAGTACGGCGATGCGGGACTCGAGAAATTCGGTCGATTCATGACGCCTGTCTTCTCCGAGGCGGATGTCGTTATATACAGAAGGTGAATGACCTCAAATGTGTGAATCATATGAGTAGAGTAGTTCTGTGACACTCGATCAGCCCACGCCCAACCGGTACTCGGTGAAGCGCGTACTCTACGTGGCGACTTACGTCGTGCTAACCGTCGCTGCCGCTGCGATGCGATTCTGGGACCTGGGTGTCCGCGCGTTCCATCACGACGAGAGCCTCCACGCCTTCTACTCCTGGAATCTGTACGCCGGCGAAGGGTACATCCATAATCCGATGATGCACGGCCCGTTTCAGATGGAGGCAACCGCCGGGCTGTTCTTCCTTTTCGGTGACAGCGATTACACCGCTCGCCTTCTGTACGCCATTGCGGGTACGGCACTGGTTCTCATGCCACTGCTCTTCCGGTCCCGGTTGGGAGATTGGGGAGCGCTCTTGGCGTCCATCATGCTGGCCTTCTCCCCAGCGATGCTGTACTACAGCCGCTTCGCGCGCAACGACATTCTCATGGCCGTATGGGCACTCGGCATCGTCATTGCCATGTGGAGATATCTCGATGAGGACCCGGGGGTTGACCCAGAGGGGCGTCCCTCCCTTGTCCGACGCTGGTGGTCAGTAGTCTCGGCTGCGATTCGAGAAGGGTGGCGCAACTCCCACATTCGACGTTGGTCATCGGCATTGGCGAACATTATCCGAAAAGACTTGAGAGAGGAGGCGGACGAGTCCAAGCACGAGGAGTCCTCCCAGGAACCTAACGGAGAGGAGTCTGCAGGACCTCCACCCAAGATGGGTAAGGCGCACTACCTGTACATTACGGCGGCTCTTCTTGCCTTCGCATTCGCCTCGAAGGAAAGCGCGTATCTCATCACCGCGACTATGGGACTGTACCTAGTACTGGTGATCATCAGTCGTAACTGGAACGCGGTGAAGTCGAAGGTCAATGTTGGGGTGGACTCGCCGCCCGTCGCCGCGGTCAAGATTGTGGGTGGCTGGATATCCCGACTTGAACACGGACTGGATATGAGGGGCATTTCCAAGGAGGCCGGCTTCCTGGTTTTCCTGATTACCATTACCCTCCCGCTGTGGGGTGCGTTTGTCAGCATCCTCCAGGATACCCCGCTCCTCGGGTGGAGCGGACTGACGCTGGCGAGCCCCGTTGGTGGTTCTGGACCGATCGGCTCTCCTGTCGGGGGCGGTCTGGTCGTCGCTTTCCTCGTCACGGCGTTCCTGATCTTCCTTGCGCTGTCCTACGGCCTCAAGTGGAACACATCGGTCTGGTGGAAGGCGGCGGCAATCTTCTATGCGCTCTACATTTTGATGTACACGTCGTTACTCACGAACGGGTTCGGCATTGGCTCCGGCGTGTGGCAGTCGCTCGGCTACTGGGTCGTGCAGCAGGGCGAGGGTAGAGGCAGCCAGCCTTGGTATTACTACACCGTGATTATGTCACTGTACGAGTTCCTGCCCCTGCTCCTCGCCATCATCGGAAGTGTCTACTACCTCCGCAAAAGAGACAAGTTCGGCATGTTCTTGGTGTACTGGGTGTGGACTACGCTCCTACTCTACACCGTCGCCAGCGAGAAGATGCCATGGCTGTTGGTCAACATCACGCTGCCGATGATCGTGCTTTCCGGCAAGTTCCTGAACGACATCATCGTGAGTATTGAATGGAAGAAAGTCTCCAAAATCGGTGGACTCCTGACACTTGTTGGAGTTCCGCTTTTCCTGGCCCTATTGTGGAACCTAGCCTTCCTGGGTCTTGACGGCTACGAAACAGTTCTCGATCTTCCAGCCCGTACCTTTGGCGTGATTCTCGCGGCAACTGCCATAGCTCTGGCAGTGATCGGATATTTCCTGGCTCGCGTAATCCGGCCGTCAGTATTCGGCACAATAGCGTTGGTCTCGGTAGCCGCAGTACTCCTCGTACTTAGCGGGCGGGCGGGCACAATGGCTGCATTCCAGCACGGCGACATCCCGGTTGAGATGATCGTGTACACCCAGACGTCGCCGGACATCCATAATTTGGCGCGAGTGTTGCGCGAACAGGACGCGCAGGAGAGTATTCCCATCGCCGCCATTGATGGCACGAGCGGCTTCCATTGGCCATGGTACTGGTACCTGCGTGGGAGAGACGATATCCAATACACGAACTATAGCACTACGGGAGTGACGAACCCACCAAACTCGCCGGTCGCGCTCGTGCACTCGAACAACAAGAGTACGGCGGACCCCTCATTTGCCGAGGAATTTTCCAAGCCGCAGAAAATCAAACATCGGTGGTGGTTCCCTGAGGCCGTGTACAGGGGATACCACTCTCAAGAGGAGAACCAAAACACGTTCGGCTTACGCAAACTCCTCGCCGACCCTGTGGACCGCCGGACATGGCGCGACCTGGCCGACTTCTTCCTCTACCGAGAATTCTGGACCAACAACGGAGCCTGTGTACCAGCTGAGGAGGACTTTTCGTGCCTCGGAAGCGAGAACGCATACATCTACCAGCGTCCGGACACCGACTCACCGTTTTCCCCTCGCTTCAATTAGATGAGCGGGTATTTCTGCGGGCTCGTGCCGCACAGCCATCCAATTTGACTGACGTGAACACGTGACCTACCATGAGCCGAGGCACGTAACGTCTGAAATCTCGCCGTGTTGCCTAGATTCTCCGAAAAGCCGAACGTAATGGCTCAGAGGACACACCATGAATATCGAGGCTATCCACTCCCTCTTCGCCTACAACTACTGGGTGAACCAACGAATTCTAGCGGCGGCGGCTGGGCTGTCGACAGAGCAGTTCACAAGCCCCGGACCGGTGAGTTACAGCAGTCTCCGCGACACATTAGTCCACACATTGGGTGCCGAGTGGGTGTGGCGGCAGAGATGCCAGGGTAGCTCTCCCGGCGGTCTTCTCTCACAGGATGACTTTCCCGACCTTGAGTCATTGGCAAGACGCTGGCGAGAGGAGGAAAAAACTATGCTTTCCTACCTCGCCGGACTCGAGGACGAGGACCTCAATTCAATAGTCAAGTACACTCGCCCAGGGGGCACCCGGTTCGAAACACCCTTGTGGCAGATTCTTCTGCACGTTATCAACCACGGCACCCAGTCGCGCAGCGAGGCTGCCGTCCTCCTCACGCAGTTCGGACACTCACCTGGTGACCTCGACTACATGCTCTTTCTGAGAGACGCCTAGTCTTGGCTTTCTTGGTCTGATGTCCCCTTCTCGTAACTACCGAATGCGGTTGCGTGGACGGCTTAGGATAGGTGTACGTGGGGTCATATCCAGATAAGCGGGCTGGTCAGCAGAGGTAACCCCACGTGAGAATTCGAACTGCCTTCCCGCTCCCGGCGCTCAATGAGCGCCAGTGGCGCGTACTGAAGCTGGTTTCCTTTGCATCCCTTGTCACGAGCTATGGCACCGCAATTATGGTGCTCGCCTTGCCGCAAATCCAGGATGGACTCAGCATCGAAGATGCGGCGGTTAGCAACGTTGCGGCCACTATCAGACTCGGGTCACTTGTGGCGGTCCCCGTCGTTCTCGTGGCCGACCGCATCGGACGTCGGCCTGCGCTCATATTCGTCATGGTGGCCAATGTGGTATTGACAGTAGCCACGGGAGCATCTCCCTCTATGGAGACGTTTGTGGCTCTTCAGTTTCTAGCCCGCACTTTCCATACGGCTACGGGAATAGTGGCCGCAGTCTACATAGCCGAGGAATTCCCGTCTGACCACCGCGGTTGGGGATTCGGGGCCTTGGCCATTCTTTCTGGCGTGGGCTCCGGACTGGCGCTCATCATGTTCGGCATGATCGAGGAGTTGCCATTCGGTTGGCGGATGCTCTATTTCTTAGCGCTCGCGGCAATTGCGCTCTTCCCGCTCTTGATTCGTGGACTCCCCGAAACGAAGCGGTTCTTGAGTTCAGAAACTCAATCGAACGGCTCTTACGTGACCGCTCATCTTAGCCCCATCGTGAGCGTAGCAAATGCCTACCCCGGACGATTCTCGGCACTGTCCGTTGTTATTCTGGTTGTGGCGATTTCGAACGTTGCTGCAGGGCTCTACGGACCGACATACCTGCAGTCGGAGCACGAATATTCGCCTGCGCGCCTCTCCACCATTCTCCTACTCACAGGCATTGTCGGCGCGGCGAGCGCCCTCTACCTTGGAAGTCTCAGTGACCGCTTTGGACGCAGACGGATGGCCATCTTGCTCCTCATAGGGAGCCCCATTGCCATGGTCGGCTTCTATGAGGCTTCGGGCGTCTTCCTGCCAGTATTACTCGTGACCTTCGCGTTTGTAGGTACGGGAGCGGACGTATCCTTGGCCGCCATGGGCAAGGAGCTTTTTCCCACCTCGTACCGGTCCACGGTTTCCGGGTTCGTTGCCATGGTAGCTGCCGCGGGCGGGGTGCTTGGACTCTTGGCGCACGGTCGACTTTTCGATCTCACCGGCGATCAGTGGACTGCCGTTAGCGCACTGGCCCTGGTAGGCCTTCTCGCACCCTTCATTCTCGCCTTCACACTACCGGAAACCAACCGACGTACGCTGGAAGAGATTTCGCCGGAGCGATAGCGCTGCGCAGCTAGTTGTACACATTCATGGCGCGTTCGACTCCCTCGGAGAGAGTCATGACGATAGCCTCGACGGCGAGGTCGATCCCCGCGTCAATGGCCTTACGTTCTCCAACGCTCGGTCTGGTGAGCACATGCTCAATATCGCCAATGTGACCCTCAGGTCTCCCGATTCCAATTCGCACCCGAACAAATTCCTGCGTACCTACAGCGCCAATGATTGACTTCATGCCGTTGTGGCCCCCGTCTCCGCCCCGCGCCCTGATGCGCACTTTGCCGGACGGGAGCGCCATCTCGTCATACACGACGATGAGGTCTGCAGCCTTCGCACGATACCTGGTGAATAGAGATGTGACCGCTCTCCCGCTCTCGTTCACGTACGTTCGTGGCTTCGCAAGGACCACGCGGTGACCGTTGATAGCTTGTTCAGATGTATGCACGAGTCGATGTGAACGGCCGATTCCTTCAGGGTGAGTATCCGCGATGCGGTCGATGCACCAGAACCCAACGTTGTGTCGGGTGCCTTCGAATTTGGAGCCCGGGTTCCCAAGACCGACAATGATGGAAGGTCCAGAACCGGGTTCATCCCGATCTTCCCGTCTGAGGAATTTTGCAAAAGCACTGCGAATCACCACTTACCACCTTGGCCCAAATGTTGAACGTCCGACATCCGAGAATGGGAGCGATTTTATCAAGTGCGTTCCCTTACTTGAAGACATCGTAGTCGGTGCCTGCGAGTCACTTTTTCTAGAGGGACGGGGCATGGAGAGTGGATACCACGCTCCGCACGCTTGACTATTGCGCGGCATGAACGCTTGACCGCAGGTGAGGGAGCCTACTACAATTTACTCTAGGCCATTGAGCCTCTCCACGATTTGCGGCCCCGTGGTGTAGCGGTTTAACATACTGCCCTGTCAAGGCAGAGATCGCCGGTTCGAATCCGGTCGGGGTCGCCACCCATTCATTTCCAGTTGGCATATTCGCCCTAATGGACTCCCTCCCTGCGATTCGAGTCCAGTTAGGTGGGCTGGGCTTGACGAAATCAAGAACCGAGGCCGATTCCGACGTCACGCCGTCGCTGGGCATGGGGACGGTGTACGTCAGAACGGCCTCGTCTCCATTGACCTCGATGCCCTCAACGAAGTTACGGATGAGCGCCTTCCGCTCGGGGATCGTCCCTTTCTGCAAGAAGTT
>JAPOPA010000109.1 GCA_026713145.1 Chloroflexota bacterium | reverse complement strand
TGGGAACCCCCGAAAGCCAAAAAAGAGGAACACCCCAACCCCCACAACCCCCAATCCCGGCAACCCAACCGCGGCAATTAGGGGTCTTGGGCCGGCGGGATAAAAATCCCCGGAACCTGAACTGTTAGTCAAAAGGCGTCTCCTTTGGTTGGCTGCGCCATGCACCGGCATTCAGGTGAAATGGGCCAACACCGGCCGTCTCTAGTTAACGATTTCTATCTTGAAACCGTAGGCAACATCCCCGAACTGGAATTTGAGGAATGTGCTGACAAAGTAAACGCCCGCCTGAAGGTCAAGTGCCGGTACTTCCCCCAAATTAATGGAATAGACTGACTCTCCCCACGTCAGAACCGGTTTAGTTTCCAGCACAGTGAACGCTTCCACTCGGACCTCCTCTAGGAGCGAATCATCACCTGCAATGACAATCCTAAAGCCGTCACCTCGTTTCATCCGTACCGTTGGAGCCTCGTCGAAGCCTCGCCATTCTGCGCTATCTGCACAGAGGTGGCTGTTCGTGCTTACCGGCCAGCAGTAGCTGCCCCGCCATCCTTGATAGCGTCGTCCGCCCGATTCGATGAACACTTGAGGAAGGGGTGGCGGTGAAGGGGCCTCGGCCTTGCCCGCAGTCGTAGCCGGCAATGTCGCTCGCGGGCTCGGAGTAGCCGCCGGCAACGGCGTCAAAGGCTGCTCGTGACCAGTTGCTACTGTCGGCGTGGGCATGGTCGGCATCGTCGGAGGCGGTTCCGCAGTCGCTGCCGGCAGCGGTGTCCATGGATCAGATAGATCGCCGCCGCAAGCAAGCATGACACCACAGGCCAAAAGCCATGGAGCAATTAACAGGGAGAGCAACGCATTGTCCTCAATCCCTTTCGTGACTGTTCACACCTTCTCGATCTATCCACTGGGATTCCCCATATTGGGAGTCTTCAGGCTCAATGGGCGATCTGAACGGGTATCGGCCATCTGAAGAGTGAGATGCCGGAGCGCCGTGATGGAGACGGCGATACGGTCGTCGCCGAGCGCCAACCGCGCAAGGCCGACACCTTAAAGGGTGAAAGCTATCGACTCAGAGAGAGCAGACAGGCTATGACTCTCTTCACCCCCTACTTGGACAGCACCCGGGACCTGTGGATCGGAACCAATGCAGCGCCCTCGGCTGCACCGTCCGTCAACTGTCATCTCACTGAATCGGCCTACCTCAGGTGGTCCAATTTCGAGGCTGTCTCAGAAGGTAAGCGTGGTGGAAGTATAAGTGCCACGTCAAATAATGGGCAGACATTTCGAGTAGACTGGTTCGTCGGAGAGGGCTGTGCCAGAGAACCATTGACACAACTGACCAGTCATACGCATCGATAGAGCGCTAAATGCGAGCCGGTCAGGTGGATGCCCTGTTCAGGACGGCTTGGTTGCGCCACACACGCCAGAGAGTCCTCAGATTGAACGCCGTGGCAACCATCGTCCATTCTGCCTTCACGTTGTCCATACCCCGCAACGTGAACCGCCGGGCTCCCAGTTGGTTCTTGAGGATGGCAAAGAGCGGCTCGACCAACGCCATTCGGCGCCGGTATGCACGCTTAGCTTCCTCGGTCGCCATCCACGACCTGTGACGACGTAATGCAGCCTCGTGGATCCCGATCTCCACTGTACGTCCATACAACGCGTTAGTAGTACAGACCCCGAAGGCGGGACAATCACGGCAGATTGACGCGGATTCTATCCGGTATACTCGTGCCTTCTTCGACTTGTTGTCCTTGTGTCCGGCAGAGGGAAGCCTTTGTCCGTGGGGGCAAGTGAATCTGTCGTTCTCCTCATCGTAGCTGAACTGGTCCTTGTGGTACGGGTGGTTTGTAGGCCGGGCCATGTCCGGCATGACTACCTGATGGCCCCTTCGGTGGAACTCCGCGACGTGCTTGCCGGCGAAATAGCCAGCGTCGGCCAACGTCATCGGAACCCAGACCCCTGTCACCTCCTCGGCCTGCTCAACCATAGGAGTCAGCCGCGCGGTGTCATTGGCTTCATCCACCACGTCCACGGCCGTGACCAACATGCCTGACGTTCCACCTTTCTCTGCCAAGGGGGAGACCATGGCCTGAGCATTGTAACCGGGCACAACCCCCTGACGAGTCTGCATCAACCTAGCGTCCTTGTCGGTCAAATTGATCCGGGTTGGACGCTTGTAGCGACTCGGGCGCTCACGCTCCGGCAGGTCCTCCATGGCCTGCCTTACCCGCTGCCGTAGTGCTTTCTGGTTGGCCAACTTCTTGGGGAGACGCGCCGGAGCGCCGTCGTCTCCTCCTTCGTTCTGGGCCTCCAGTTCCCTGATGGTGCTCTCCACACGATCCAGCAACTTTCGTAACTTCTCTGCATCGAGGGTCCGCCGCAAAGCCGCGTTGGCGGCCAACTTGGTTCCGTCCACCGCCTGCATCGCCAGGTCCACCAAACCAACCGTCACGGCAGTCCGCACCGTACGCTTGAGAAGCTCTCTCATGCTCCGCCTGTGTCTCTGGTAGAACCTCCACAGGGTGTTGTGGTCCGGGTGCTGCCAACCGGTCAGCCACAGATACGGTATCTGGTCACGACAGGCAGCTTCCAGCTTGCGGCAGGAGCGCACGTTGGTCATGAATCCGTAAAGCCACACGCTCAACAATGCTCGAGGATGATACGCCGGCGCTCCCAATGGGTCCCCTTCTATATCCACGCCAAGCTTGGCCCACTCCTCCCTATCCAGTGCATCCACGAACTCGGCAACGAACCTGGCAGGATGATCTGAGGGAACCAGTTCGTCCAGGGTAGGAGGCAACAGCCAAATCTGCTCCCGGTTCATCTCTCGAATAGGCATAGTCACTCTCCTCGCTCAGCTTTCTCTCTCAAGTCTACACCGAGGCGAAAGAACCGACTTCTGAGACAGCCTCAATTTCGCTCAGCCCTTGTGACACGCCTGCTACATTAGCTGAACCGCGCATCGGCAAGACGCTCGGCCAGCGCCCCTGTCTTGGGTTAGTCATCCCGCTGTGGCTACTGTGTCACTATCTGGAGGGTTTCTTCGCCGCGTCTCTCGCCAACTGCGAGTCGTAGTTGCGCGAGTCCCGTATGAACGCAAAGGCCTGATTCAGAGTGACATTCATTCTGAGTTTGTCGGTGAACTCAACCTTTACGTTGGCTTCCGCCTCTCGATTAAGCCTAAGGTTGATTTCGTACATCTCCGATATTTGCTTTACGTCACCGTAAGCGGCCTCCCGCCACTTGTAGGTCGTCATTTCCCGGAACACCTGGGCGGGAAGTATCTCGTTCCAGTACTTGTCCTCGCCGACAGTCTCTATGTAGCTGTCTACGCTATGGTTTCGTACAGTTTCGTAGATGACGGTCTTGGATTCTCCGGTCTCTTGGTCCAAATCGATCTGGGTCGTCTTCTCGTCCCTCGTTTCTTCGTGGACTTCACGACGTCTTGCGACCTCCGCCGCCACTTCTGCGTCTGTCAGGGCGTAGCCCGCCTCCATGGCAGTGGTCAGATAAGCGTAGACACTAATCAGGTGCCCGACCGCCATGGCGTCAGTCCCATGTTTCTCCCAGATGTCGATCTGCGGTTTCATGGGAATCACCAAGTCTTCGAGGACCGGTGACTCCCCGTCGTAGAAGGCGGCCTTGCTCGCAGCATGATTCAGGCCCTTTTCATTCAGCGAGGGGTGATTGGCCGAAATGCGCCGGTCATATGCACTTCGCCACGTCTTTGTGGAGAACTCGGAAACGGCTTTCGACTCCATAACCTCTGCTACGGACACGGGGTAGCCGTTCACGAAGAGGGCGACTTCGTCGGAGCCAGATAGTCTACCTTGTGCCCACTGTATGCCTTGCTGTTTAGGGACGTCTTGCTCCGTGAAAGGGTCGTCTACTAACAGCGTAAACGCAAAGAAGGACACCGCCCCAACCCCGACCAGCACGGCTAGGCTGACAACGATTAGTCTCTTGTTGTTCAGTAAATGCAAGGTGATCACCTTCCTGCCCAGAACTGGATTGTGTAGGTTCTACTCTTGCCGTCCGTTTGCCTGTCATCTATTTTTTTGTTTGAAACCACCAGAACACGCTGGCATATGCATAGACCGTTCCATCGTGCGGTCCCGAGGTATGGTACTTGTATCCTCCCCACCTAAACCGGGATTCCCCATATTGGGAGACTTCAGGCTCAATGGGCGATCTAAACGAGATGATGGCATGATATCGGTCCTGCAAGGCCACTCAATCTCCGGTCTATCCAATAAGGGATGCGACTCTCGCCGTGAACCATGCTTCTTGTCCGTCTTCATCGTCTCCGGGCTCCCCGCCAGTGGGGTGAAGGCGCAGTGAAGACAATCCGACTCCCTGGAGATACTCATCCGCCGTCTCCGTCAGTCCCAGTGCATCGTCCAGCTCGCGGCAGGCCGGCAGCCCAGCGTCCGAGGTGATGGTGGCGCCGTGGAACTCCAACCGTACACGTCGGTCGAAACGGAGCTTGGCGCGGGAGTTGGTTCTTTAGCCCATAGGGTGCCTCCAGAGTTAGTGCGTTATCAAGAACTAGAGCTGTCGATCATGATCAGTCTAGCACTCATGAAAACTGATATGCTCCGCTATGCGGCTACAACGGTCGCCTATGTTGCTGATTGCGGCACGCCATGCAGCGTTGATATGGGAAATGTGGGCGAATGGCATTTCAGGGAGCGGGGTCCTTACTTAAACAGTGTCTTCGACAACTTTATGTCAGCCTGATACACTTTGCGGCGATTCGAGGGACTGATCGCGCGGCTTTAGTAGTCCGTATGGGGAAGGAGAGATTTTCATGAAAGCAGTAGTGTACCAAGGGCCGTTCAGTGTATCGGTAGAGGAGGTTCCGGATCCCGAGTTGAAGCACCCGAATGACGTGATCGTCAAGATTACGTCCAGCTGCATCTGCGGTTCCGACCTGCACATGTACGAGGGTCGGACGGCCGCGGAACCGGGCATCATCTTCGGCCATGAGAACATGGGAGTAGTCGCGGAGGTCGGGTCCGCCGTCAAATCGCTGTCCGTAGGCGACAGGGTGGTGATGCCGTTCAACGTCGGCTGCGGCTTCTGTAAGAACTGCCAGCGTGGGTATACGGGCTTCTGCGTCACGGTGAACCCCGGATTCGCCGGCGGCGCGTATGGGTACGTCGCCATGGGGCCATGGCGGGGCGGCCAAGCCGAATACCTCCAGGTGCCTCACGCGGACTTCAACTGCCTGCCTCTCCCGGCCGGGGATGAGTTCGAGTCGGACTTTGCGCTCCTGGCGGACATTTTCCCCACGGGCTACCACGGCACGGAGCTTGCGGACGTAAGCCCCGGTGAGAGCGTGGCAGTGTGGGGCGCGGGCCCAGTGGGTCTGATGGCCACGTATAGCTGCATCATCAGGGGAGCGGCTGAGGTCTATTCCATCGATCACGTGCAGGAGCGCCTCGATAAGGCCAGCGAGATTGGCGCTACACCGATCAACTTCGACGACGGCGATCCCGTTCAGCAGATCAGGGACATGCGCGGAGGCGACGGCGTGGACAAGACGGTCGACGCGGTGGGCTACCAGGCGGCGGCGCAAGGGTCGTCCGCAGCGGGTGGCGAGCAGGACGAGATCCCCAACGTGGTCCTGAATGAGATGATCGACCTGATCAATCCCACCGGGATCATGGGCATCCCGGGCCTGTACGTGCCTTCGGACCCGGGCGGAGTGGACGAGGGAGCCAAGAGGGGCGCTTTGTCCATCAACTTCGGGAAGCTCTTTGAAAAGGGCCTGAAGCTGGGTACGGGTCAGTGCAACGTGAAGCAGTACAACGCATACCTGCGCGACCTGATCATTTCCGGCAAGGCGACCCCCAGCTTCGTCGTGTCCCACGAGGTGCCGCTGGACGATGCGGTTGACGCCTATGACAAGTTCGACAAGCGCATCGACGGGTACACCAAGGTCATCCTGAATCCCTGATCGCGGCGCGCCGGTTTGTTCCCGGTCACGGTGGACGAAAGAAGCAGGGGATGTGGGCGGCGGACTCACGCCGGGCCATCCCCTGCTCTGTGCATGATCTCTCGCGGCACCGATTCTCCATGCATGTTCGGGAACGGTAGGCGCGCTTCAAGATCAGACAGGCGCTAAGACACTTCCCATGGAATACGTCATGAGGGTTGCTACCCTCACCACCGGTAATAAAAAAGGGGATTTTCGCCTGAAAGGGTCCGAAGACTGGATTCCGGCCTCCGCCGGAATGACGGTTCGGGGGAGTTACGTCGGCTATTCTCGCAGCAATTCAACATAAGTGAAGGGCAAACAGAGGAGGATGTGTCATGCGGGTAGGAAGCGAAGATCACTCATACAAGTGGATCGACAACTGGGCCAAGATTCCCGAGAGCGACAGCTCCCGCAAGGGGTGGGCGCATCCGGGCATCGTGGTCACGGAGTCGGGCAACGTCGTAACGTGCCATCCCGGCGACCCGGAAGTGATGACCTTCGACAGTGAAGGGAATTTCATCTCCTCGTGGCGGGGAGACTTTGCGGACGCGCATGGAATCACCCTCGTCAACGAGGGCGGGGTCGAGTACCTGTGGATAGCGGACAACGGCTCCAAGAGAAACCACGTTCACGGCTACGAGTATCCCCCGGGCGCAGGCGATGCCTCCGGCCAGGTGTTCAAAACGACAATGGACGGCGAAGTGGTCATGAGGCTGGAGACGCCTCCCCTTGCGGTCTACGAGAACACGCGCTATTCCCCCACAACCGTCGCGGTACACGAGGAGCGATGCGGTGGCAACGGCGACATCTGGGTGGGCGACGGGTACGGCGCGTACTATGTCCACAGGTTCACGCAGGACGGCGAGTATGTCAGCAGCGTCAACGGCGAGGAGGGGGCAGGGGCGTATGACTGTCCGCACGGCATCTTCATCGACTATCGCAAGTCCGAACCGGAGCTCTACGTGGCCGACCGGGCCAATGCCCGCGTCCAGGTCTACGACATGGAGGGCGGATTCAGGCGGTCGTTCGGCGATGGTTTCCTGACCACGCCAAGCGGTTTCGCGACATACGGCGATCTGATGATAATAGCAGAGCTTCGCGCGCGCCTGGCGGTCACCGACATGAACGATGACCTGCTCACGTACATCGGCGACAACCAGCAGGTGTGCGACGTCGAGGGCTGGCCCAACAATGCGAACGATTCGGGGCAAATAGTGCCCACCAGCCTCCTGGAGGCGGGCAAGTTCAACAGCCCTCACGGGTTGGCAGTGGACGCAAACGGCAACCTGTACGTGGCCGAATGGCTCATCGGGGGCAGGGTGACCAAGCTGAACAGGGCCTGAGGACCGGTCCGCGTCGGCGGCTGACCGACGGGACGACTCCACATATTTTGGCACGTTGGCGAGGGACTCTCCTCGAATAGGTCTGGTGACCGTTCAACTGTACGGTTCGAACTTTCGCGCGTGGCCCTAGTCCTGCTGTACTGCGGATGTTGCGTGATGGTCGATTCTCCACGCCAAAATAACGACAATCGCCCACTGACCACCGACCGCATCGTCGTTCTTGGGACGACGGGGGCGGGGAAGACGACGCTTGCGGGGGAGATTGCGCGGGCGTTGGAGATGCCTCACGTCGAGTTGGACTACTACCGGTTTCGAGAGAACTGGGTCGAGACGCCGAACGATGAGTTCAGGGAGAGTGTGAGGGAGGCGCTGCGGGGCGACAGGTGGGTGGCGGACGGGAACTACGGGCTGGCGCGGGACGTTATCTGGCCGAGGGCGACGATGCTGGTGTGGCTGGACTACCCGATATACGTGGTGATGTGGAGGCTGTTTTGGCGGACGGTGGGTCGTGGGGTCTTTCGCAAGGTGCTATGGCACGGGAACAGGGAGAAGCTGTGGTGGCACTTCGTCACGCGCGATTCGCTGTTTCTGTGGGCGTTGAAGACTCACTGGCGGCGTCGGCGGCAGATACCGGAGCAGTTGGAGCGGCCGGAGCATGGTCACCTGGAGCTGGTCCACCTGCGCTCGCGGAGGGCGACGCGGGAGTGGGTGAGGGCAGCATTGCCCAAGTGATTCGGCGGAGGCGCGAGGGTGAAAGCTGATCAACAAACCACGCCTCAGCCGCGTCGCCATTGGGGTACATTTAGCCCACTTCGAGCAGGCTGATTCCCTTGCGGTAGTTCTAGCCAAGCCCATTTGCCATGTCCATAATCCCCTTTGCATTTTGTAACTATAGCAACCAATCAGAACAAAATTGTCATGGGCCCTATGGCAGTGATACGATATCGAAACGGGCCACAGAGGCTAGGAGGAACCATGCCTGCCGACTACACCAAGTACGACTACTACATCCTGACCGAGTATGACCACGTGAAACTAGCCGAGAGAATGAGTGAACTTGGCTTAGATGAGTTCAGGTGCGTTCACTACTCCGTAGTAGCTACTGAGCAAAAGCCAACTGCTCCTCCTGGAATGGTGCGTGTGGGGCAGCTTTCTCACACTGCGGTCATGGAACGTCAGCGTATCACGCAGGTGGTTAGCCAAGAGGACTTGGACTATATGCCTCGGTGATGTAATGTCACGCTACCTAGCGCAATTGATTCCTAAGCTGATTCCCTTGGGGGGCATCTGATGACATTCAACTTCAACCAGCCACTGGTACATCTGCAGGCTGACATGGTCATATACGAAATGCACTGCAGGCGCAAGGTGTGTAATACGATAGCGCGAGCAGGCGTGCAATCGGACTCTGGGAAGATTGACAGCACGTTGGTGAATGAACTGTACCACGAATTCTCCCGGAAATTCGGCGTCTAGTACATCCATCGTCTCCGTCCGACGGTTACATTCATACTTGAATCCCTTACATTTGGCGCGGCCGGAGCACGGTCACCTGGAGCTGGTGCACCTGCGCTCACCAAAGTCGACGCGTGAGTGGCTGAGGGCCATGTTGCCCTAGTGATTCGGCGGAGGCACGAGGGTGAAAGCTGCTCGTTCCCCCTTGAGGCAAGTGTGACCTCCGGACCTTCATCGGACTAGTACCGGTTCCATGTGATTTTGGCCCACCACCAAAGAGAACCCTCACCCTAACCCTCTCCCACGACGGGAGAGGGGATAAGACGGCACTCGATTCGATTGTCACATCTAGATTGAAACGGTACTAGTACCGGTTCCATATGATTTTGGCCCACCACCAAAAAGAACCCTCACCCTAGCCCTAACCCTCACCCTAGCCCTCTCCCACGACGGGAGAGGGGATAAGACGGCACTCGATTCGATTGTCACATTCAGATTGAAACGGTACTGGGTTGTGTTGACACTTACCGTTATTCCGCTTTCCCCTGTCGTTCCGAGCGAAGCGAGGAACTTGCGATCTGTGCCTGTGCGATGACTTTAGATTCTTCACTCCGCTCCGCTGCGTTCAGAATGACAGAATGTCAACACAACCTAGAGAAGGAGGCTGATGGAGACGCTTGCGATTCCCAGGAACAGCAGGAAGCCGAACACGTCCGTGACGGTGGTCACGACGACAGCGGAAGCGACCGCAGGGTCCAGGCCGACCTGTCGTAGGAACAGCGGCACGGCTGCGCCGACAAAGCCCGCGATGATCATATTGCCGAACATCGCCACGCCAAGAACGAGTCCCAGGCCAACGTTCTGCTTCCAAAGGATGGCGATTACCGCGACCAGGACTCCCAGCCAGATGCCGTGAAGGATTCCCAGGACGGCCTCGCGCGTCAACAGACGCTGGGCACCGACGCCGACGAGCTCTCCCAGGGCCATTGCGCGAACGATGAGGGTCAGGGTCTGTGTCCCGCCGATCCCTCCCTGTCCCGCGACGACGGGCAGAAATGCGGCGAGCACGACGACCTTTGTCAGGGTCGACTCGAAGAGCGCAACGGTGGCGGCGGCAAGGAACGTCGTGAAGAGATTCACCGTGAGCCAGGGTAAGCGAGAGCGTAGAGAGTTGGACAGAGGGCCGTCTACGGTCTCACCGGCAACGTTTGCCACCTGCTGCATCTGGCGCGTGTCCTGCTCGACGGCGGCGCCCAGGAGCGATTCCGCCAATATGACTCCCAGGATTCTGTTGCCCTCGACCACGGGCAGTTGGGTGAGGTTATAGTGGCGCTGGAGTCGGGCGCACTCATCCGCGGGGGTCTCGAGGGTCACCGTGGCAACGATCGGAGACGTAATGGAGCTAATGGGAGCGGCGTTGTCCGTCAGCGCCAGGTCGACCATGCCGATCTGGCCGACGAGGTCGTTATCGTCTCCGACAACGAAGACGTGCGTGAGCTTATGTCCGATCTCATCGAACGCCCGGAGACTCTCCCGCGCCGATTCGGCAAGACCTTCGATCCCCGCGGTGGGAACCTGCTCGACCATGAGCGCCCCCGCCGGGTCCGGCTCGGAGTCAAGGAGGTCCGTCTCGGGCAGGGGGTG
>JAPOPA010000322.1 GCA_026713145.1 Chloroflexota bacterium | reverse complement strand
GAGGCTCAGTCCGAGGGGGAAGCCGTTTGCGGATTCGGCGAGAGGGTTGACGAGTTGGGGGCCGAGGAATATCAGGCGGATGGCGTCGACTCCGTAGCTAAGTGGGTTGATCTTGGCGATTATCTGGAGCCAAGTCGGGACGCCGTCGATGGGGAAGAAGACACCGGAGAGGAAGATGAGGGGGAAGATCATCAGCTGGACGACGAACTGGAAGCCCTGCTGGGAGCGCATTCGCGTGGCGACAAGGATGCCGATGCCGGACAAAGACAGGGAGAGGATGAGGATTATCGGCAGGAGCTTGAGGACGATGAGTGGGGTGAGTGTCACACCGACTATGGGAGCGATGACGAGCATGACTGTCCCCTGCACCATCGCGGCGAATGAGCCACCGACGGCTTTGCCGATGACGATTCCGACCCTGCTGAGCGGCGCGACGAGGACCTCCTTGAGGAAGCCGAATTCGCGGTCCCAGACGACGGACATTCCGGCGAAGAGGGAGGACATGATGACGGTCATGGCCATGATGCCGGGATACATGAACTGGACGAAGCTGATCTCGCCTCCCAGGTCACCGATGATCCGGCTGAATCCCGCGCCGAAGACGACGAGGAACATCAGGGGAAATGCAAAGGCCGAAACCAGCCGGGAGCGGTCGGCAATGAAGCGCAGCAGTTCGCGGTAGGCGACGACCCATATGGCGCGGTAGACCTCAGTCATAGGACGTCCTCCACGTTTATCGGAGCACCCGTTCGCACGGACTCGTAGGAGGCGAGGACGATGGCGAGGTCATCGAGGGCTTCCTGTCCGTTCATGGTGGGCTCGCGTCCTTCCTGGACTGCTCCAATGAAGTCGCGGACCATTCGCTTCATGCCTCGAATCTCGGGCTCGACGGGATAAGAGTGGGTGCCCTCCCTGGTGTCGACGGTGACCTCGCTGCCGAAAACCTCGTAGCGGATTCGCCCTCTTGTCCCGGTCAGGCGCACATCACGCCTTGAGTCGTGGGGCGTCCAGCCGGCATATCGAAGGAATCCTGTCACGCCTTCGGGGAAGGAGGCCGTTAGGGCCATGCTGTCCTCGCCCTCGAGGCCGGGGATCATCTTGTGTTCGGGAGCCAGTGCATAGACGCTCTCCGGACTGCCGGCGAGGTTTCGCAGAATGTCTACATAGTGGATGCCGCCGTCGATCATGCGTCCACCGCCGCATCGTTCCAGGCTCAATCGCCACCCGACGCAGCCGTCGTCGAGGTTTTCGGACTGAATGTCGATGAGGCTCAGGTCGCCGATTGCGCCGTCAGCAATGAGTTCCTTGGTTTTTTCGGTGGCGGGGTCGAAGCGGAAGTTCTCGCCTACCATGAGGGTGACGCCGGCTTGATTGGTGATGTCGATGAGTTTGCGGGCCTCGGTGATGGTCCGGGCGATGGGTTTTTCCATGAGAACGTGTTTGCCGTGCCGAGCAGCAAGGCGGGCGTTGTCAAGGTGGAGATCGTGGGGGGTGATGAAGTACAGGGCGTCGACGCGGGGATCGGCAGCAGCGTCCTCGTAGGAGCCGTAGTAGGCGGAGCCGCCGTACTGCTCGCTGTATTCCCTGGCTTTGTTGAGATCACGGCTCGCAAAGGAGAAGTCGACCTCGTCGGTCATGTCGGCGATGTACTGCATGACCACATGGGCGTAGTTGCCGCAACCGACGATGCAGAGGGAGAGTCTTTTGTTCATCCGAGTTTCGCTGCCTCCGGGTGCATACGATAGCAGAGAGGCGGGGAAGATTCACCACAGCGAGCACGGAGAGGATCTCGCCGGTCAGGCGGACCTCGCCGGTCGGGCGTGTAGGGGTTGGGGGGGTGCGATTTGACCTGACATTTCCTGACTTTATATGACATGGGGGATTGTGTCGTCCTTCGACAGGCTCAGGGCGAACTGAGACTGTTGGGACCTCGCCGGTCAGGCATGTAGGGTCAGGTGCCGGGGGAACCGGGAGCCGAATTTGAGGGACATTTTGTGACTTTTTCGGGCGTGTGGGTGCAGGGCCGGTTGGTCCGGGTTAGAAGCGCTTCACGGGGAAGGTGTTCAGTTTCTTATCTTTTCGCTGCTGACGGAGTTGCGCTCGACGCTCGGGACCTCGCCGGTCGGGCGTGTAGGGGTTGGGTGCCGGGGGGTCCGGGAGCCGAATTTGAGGGACATTTGGGGACTTTTGGGGGCGTGTGTGGGTGTCGGGCTGGCTGGTCCGGGTTAGAAACGCTTCACGGGGAAGGTGTTCAGTTTCTCTTCTTTTCGCTGTCGGCGCAGTCGCGCTCGACGCTCGGCGCGGGAGGGACCCCCTCTCAGTGTCTCTCCCCCGGCGGGGGAACTCGCCGTTCGGGCGTGTAGGGGAGCTGGCCAGGCGGGGGAGAGATTGGCTCCTTTTGAGGGTGTCGGATTGGAATACT
>JAPOPA010000321.1 GCA_026713145.1 Chloroflexota bacterium | reverse complement strand
TACTGAAACGAGAGGTCTCGGCGCTGGAACGTGAACGCAATGAGGCTGTCGCCATCATAGACTGGCGCTTCTCCACTCAGGACGCTCGCACTAAACTTCAACATATCTATCCATCACATTCAGATTGAACCGGTACTAGTCGCGGATTTGACGTGACTGAACGCACGTTCTATTCTTGGATTGTGGGCGGGCGGCGCTGGGGCGTCGCGGCCTGAATATGGGAATTTGGAGAGGACATATGCCAACGAACATCAATGACCCGGACGAGATCATTCGCGCGGTGGGGCGTCAGGAGGAGCAGACTCTTTCGCTGCGGGATCGCATGGAGGGAGACTACCGGCTGTACCGGTTGGAGCCGTTCCAGGAGGTGGACGGATACGGGCATCCGGTGGAGGGGTTTCGGAGCTACACGTCGAACGCGCCGCAGGTGTACGCGGACAAGGTGATCCAGTGGATCGTGCGGGCGGAGTTCGGCATCCGCATCCCGCAGGCGGGCAGGACGCGGGCGCAGCGGGCGGTCGACGCGCTGAAGGAGAAGTGGACGTGGGGGCTGATGCGGTCGGTCGACCGTCGCATCCAGCAGCGGATGGAGCCGCCGATGCGCGACCTGACGGCGTTCCACAACGTCGTGCGCGGGATGGTAGCCGGGCGCTGGCTGATGATGAACACGGCGTCGGGCGAGACGGTGGTGGATATGACTCCGTGGGACCCCATGCACACGTACTGGTCGGTCGGGGCGGAGGGTCTCGACTGGGCTTGCTACAAGGTCCGGAAGACGCGCGGGGAGATTCGCGCCGAGTACGGCGTGGATGTCGGAGAGGACCTGGACACGCTCAGGGTTGGGGCGCAGGACGGGGACGAGGCGGAACTCGAGGTATATGACTACTACGACCGCACGTACAACACGGTGGTGGCCGGCAACGGGGTGGTGCTGAAGAGGCCGACGCCTCATGGGGCCGGACGGGTGCCGGTGGTGATCGTTCCGGTCGGGTCGGTGCCTCTGGTGCAGACGGATTCAGCGGCGGACTCGGTGTCCGACTACGGCGAGAGCGTGTTCAAGTCGAACCGGGAGATCTACGACAAGCACAACCTGATGATGTCGATCTTCCTGGAACTGGCGGCGAGGGCGAGGAGGCCTCCGCTCGGCGTGAAGTCACGCGACGGACGGAAGACGCTGGACGAGGACCCTTATCTTGAGGGAACGACGATCAGCATGAGCGAGGGAGACGATGTGCAGGCGTTCCCGCTGCTGAAGACGACGCAGGACGCGGCCGATCTCACGGGGCGGATAGCGGGGGAGGTGCAGCGTGGTTCGATCCCGCACTCGGTCTACGGGGAACTGCAGTTCCAGCTATCGGGCTTCGCAATCAACACGCTGCGGTCGGGTCTCGACTCGGTGCTGCGGCCGCGCCTGATCGCGGAGGCGTCGTTCTACTCGCAAGGGTTGGAACTCCTGACGGAGCAGTACGTATCCGGGCGTTTCTCGCCGTTGTCGGGATACTCGATGGGCGCGTCCTTCGATGCGACGATGACGCCAGACGCCATTTCACAGGGCGGGACGCCGGAGATCAGGCTGGAGGGCAAGCTGCCTGAGGACGACACGGCGAAGTACGCGCAGGCGAGGATGGCGCGCGAGGGGGAGGTGCCGCTGCTGCCGGACAGGTGGATATACGACAACATCCTCAAGATCCGGGACGCGGACAACATCGAGCAGGCGGTGTCGGCGCAGGTGGCACGTCGGGGGACGCCGGAGTCGCTGATGCTCAACTCGATGATCGCGTCCGCCGACCAGGGGGACGACGACTACGCGCGGCTGTACGAGAGCGAGTTGCGTCTGGCGCGGATGCGGAAGCTGCTGGAGCTGCAGGCGCTCCGTGAGGAGGCTGCGGGGGAGAGGGTCGGAACGCCAGAGCGGTCTTCGGGGGGTGGGACCGGACCGGCGACTCCGGTTCCCGAGCTGACGGAGGCGGAGCGGTTGGAGGTGTTGGGGCTTGTGGGGCCGGGTGGGTAGGATGGGGGGCCGGTGTGTTGCGGCTATTTGGTTCAGCACACCATGCTACGATTGTCCTAACCGACACGGAGGGTCGAATGCACGTAAAGCTGGCGGTTGAGAGTGCAAAGAAGTATGTAGCCGATCTATTCGCGGAGGAAGAGATCACAAACGTCGGCCTTGAAGAGGTCAAGTTCGATGACTCCCTGGACAGATGGAATATAACGATCGGTTTCTCGCGCCCGTGGGACCAGAAGATTGCCCTTACAACCGCGCTCGGGAAGGGACAATCGGGCCGATCCTACAAGGTTCTTCAAATCGCTGACACAGACGGGCGCGTGCTATCCCTAAAGGACAGATTTCTTAGGTATCAGAACTGAGTTTCTTACCCGTTCGGGTGAGCCCTTCGACAGGCTCAGGGTGAACGGAGTACCTTGGGACACCCACTCAGGGGCGATTCGCGAATTGCCCCTACGCCGGTCTCCTGCCGACGGCGAGGCTCGCTTCAGTGGCCGGGCCGCCGTCGCCGGAGAAGCCGTATGAGCCGTTTCCGGCAACCGTGGTGATGATGCCTGTTGTTGCATCGATTCTGCGGACGCGGTAGTTTCCGGTGTCGACGACGAACAGGTTCCCGTCGCTGTCGAGGGCGATGCTGTAGGGCATGGAGAGGTTTGCGTTGAGGGCGGGGCCGCCGTCGCCGGAGAACTCCGCCCTGCCCGTACCGGCTACCGTAGAAATCGTGCCGTCGGTGGTGACCCTTCGAATGCGGTTGTTCGCTCCGTCGGCGATGTAGAGGGTGCCGTCGGCGTCGAGGGCTACGTCGCGGGGGAGGGATATCGCAGCCTGGGTGGCTGGATCGCCGTCGCCATGGAAACCCTGCTCGCCAGTACCTGCGACGGTGGTGATGATCCCCGTCGTGGCGTCTACCTTGCGGATGCGGGAGTTGCGGTGGTCGGCTATGTAGAGGTCACCGTCGGGGCCTGCGGTAACGGCGATGGGTGAGGCGAGCATGGCCTGGGTGGCAGGGCCGTCGTCGCCTGAGTAGCCGTGCTCGCCGTTTCCAGCGACGGTGGTGATGATTCCGGTTGAGGCGTCGACCCTTCGGATGCGGTCGTTCTTGAGGTCGGCGATGTAGATGTTGCCTTCCTGGTCTAGTACGGTCCCGTGTGGTGAGGCGATTTGGGCGTATACGGCGGGACCACCGTCGCCGGAATACCCCTCGGTGCCGCATCCGGCGACGGTCGTGATGGTGTTGGTGGCGGTATCAATCCTTCGGATGCGGGCATGATGGGCGTCTGTGACGTACAGGTTGCCGGCGCGGTTGCCGGTGACTCGCATGGGGTGTGAGGAGAAGGTCGCGTCGGTCGCTGGGCCGCCGTCGCCGAGGTCGCCAGTTCCGCCGCCAGCGATGGTGGTGATGACGCCGGTGTTCAGGTCGACCCTGCGGATGCGACTGTTGCCCACGTCGGAGAAGTATATGGCGTCGTGGATGAACATTGGGGGAGTGTAACACGGGGTTGGTGTGGGCATTGGGAGTAGGCGCGAAGGAACTCGGGAATTGCTTTCGCAAGAAGACGTACTTCACCATGAGGTTTCAACAGTGCTACTAGCGTTGATTCCAGGCTTTTCTGGATACCGGCCTTCGCCGGTATGACGGGGAGGCTTGCGTTCGATGCCTGCTGAGAACGCATGTTTGACATCAGTGTGGGCGTGGGGTAGACTCGATTTGTGACGGTCGTCGTTCCGGCGGGACGAGGGCCGCAAAATAACAGAGAGACGCCTAGCAGAGCGTCCCGGAGATTGTTCCGGGGCGCTCTGTTTGTTTTTCCGGTTGGTGCAGGGAAGCCTGTAGGCCTTACGGGAGAACGAGGGCGGGAATAAGTGGAAGGAGAGTCGTGATGGTTATGGGAACGGAGATAGAGGAAGACCTGTCTTTGGGGACAGGCGATGGGTCGCCTGAGGGCTTGGACGAGTCGGAGGGCGCGGTCGCCGAGTTTGATCTGGCGGAGCTCCGTAGGGAGTTTGCAGGACAAACTGCGGTCGGCGACGAGGTGCGGGAGAGTGAATCCGACGGCGACGAGGGGAATTCTGAGACGACAGAAGAGGAAGATTCGGAGAGCCCTTCGTCCGAAGGTGAGCCGTTCGGCTCGGACAGAGAGCGGTACCAGGCGGTGGTGCGGGCGGCGCGGGAGCACGGGCTGGGGATCGACGACCTCGAGGAGTTGGAGAGAGCTGAGAGCGCGGGGGAGGTCGAGCGACGGGCGCGGGGCATGGCGGAGCGCCGGAATCTGCACCGGAGGGTCGAGACGCTGGAACGGGAACTTGCGCCGGTGCAGCAGTTCGACAGCAACCGTGCGAGCGCCCCGTCGTCCGGCTCCGACGCTATGTGGATCGACCGGTACATGGCGGGAGACCGGAGCGCGAGGGCGGTGGCCGCAGCGCGACGGGCATTCGACTAGCAAGAATTCATCAATAGGCAAGAAGGAGAAAACATGCCACAGACAACGACTACAGGAAACATGGAGAAGGCCCAGAGGACGATCATCGGGCAGATGCTGTATACGGCGGAGCACAACGCTCCCGCGATGGCGCTGGTGACGCACATGAGGCTGCGGCGCGGAGCATCGAGCGTTGACGTTCCGAAGGCGGGTCAGATGACGGTGGCCGACCTGGTCGAGGGGCAGGACCTGACGGACGAGCAGAGCCTTGGCCTGGAGTTCACGACGCTGACGACGTCCGAGGTGGGCGCGAAGGTGGTGTTGACGGACAAGCTGGTGCGGCAGATGCAGCCGGACGTTTTCAAGGTGATCGGACGGCAGCTCGGCGACGGGATGGCCCGGAAGAAGGACAAGGACGTGATCGCGCTATACGGGTCGCTGAACGGCGGTACGGCGCTTGGCGCGGCTGGAGCGACGTTCAACGTGGCCCACGCGGCTGCGGCGTACACGCACGCGGTGGCCAACAAGTTCGGGACGAAGCTCTCGATTGTTCACCATCCGAACACGCTGTACAGCATCATCAACTCCGGGGCGATCACGCCTGCGGCCAGCGGCCCGGTCGACGCGGGATGGTCGCGCGACCTCCTGCAGCGGTTCTTCGCGGGGCTCGCGCCGATTGGCGGGGTGCCGATGTTCCACGACGGGAACATCGCGGTGGACAACGACGACGACGCGGTGGGCGTGATCGCCGATGAGGGCGCGCTGGTGGTGCTGGAGTCGGTGACGATGCGGACGGAACGGCAGCGCGACGCGTCCCTGCGCGGGACGGAGGTCGTGATGACGGCGGACTACGGGGTCTTCGAGCTCGACGACACTCGCGGCGCGCCGCTCAAGTACGACGCGACCGCGCCGTCGACATCGGCGTAGGTACCCCCCTCTCTTTGTCTCTCCCCCGTACGCGGGGGAGAGATTGGTGGGACTCTACAGCAGATGTTGACACACTGCACGGCCCCGTGCGCGGGGCAGCATTTTACTCAGGAGGAACACATGGACCGGAAGACGCCCGCGACGCTGTCTGAGGAGCTGGCAAGGCTCGGATACAGTTGGGAGTACCTCGACAAGTGGCAGCCGAAGGTCGACATGTACTGGCACGTCGACCAGGTGAACGTCGCGGGCGAGGTGGTCGGGAGGGCGGGTGCGATGCTGCCCAACCTGCCGGGCCACCCCGACCATCAGGCGAGGTATGCGCGACGGGGTCTGTTGCCCTGGCCGCCGGGGGAGACCTGCGAGTGCAAGGGGTGCCGCGAGCGGTATGGGACCGAGCGGACGGGTCGCAAGTTCATGGCGCCGGACGAGGTGGAGCGGGAGATGGGGAATGGGAGGCTGTTTGATGGTGCGTAGCCAGATAGTTCCGGCCTTTGATGCCGAAGGCCGTGCCTTGGACTACTTCCCACTCAGTATAAGGGAGTAGTTAGTTATGATAATATGCGAGTCCAATACTCAGCGCGCACACCGTCCACCTCGCAAGGTTAGAGAAAATGGTACAAAACGAGAAGAGTCGTTTCGAGGTTCCAGACGACACGCCCGAGTTCAATATCGACTCGGCCCACGCTAACACCCAACTCTCTTCCTCCCCCTCAGAGTTCGTGTACGAGTCAAGCAGTACCGACGAACCTGCTGAACTCCTAGGAGATGTAGAGGCGGCTGAAGCGACTCTGGCGAAGTTCCGAAGACGAGGACGTGAGGCGTTCTTGTCCAGTGAGGAACATGCGGATGGGGATGAACCATCTGTATGAAGTAATCTACGAGCCGGCGGCCAGCAGGCAGATCAGAAGACTAGGTGCGAACAGAGAACGTATGCAAAGGGCCATAGACGCTCTTGCCTACGACCCGAGACCGTCTGGTTGCCGAAAGCTGCAGTCCCAGGCATATCGAATCCGTGTTGGGGACTGGCGCGTTATCTACGTTGTTTTGGACTCCCCCGAGTACGTTGTGATCATATCCAGAGTCGCGCTGCGTAATGAGCAGACATATCGAGACTCTTGAAGGGTCGGCTCTCCGCAACGCGGGTGTGGTGTAGGTTAGCGAGCGGCAGGCTGTTCGCGGACAATTGGGCTGGCATTTCGAATTGTGACAGTAGTCTCGTAGGGGATTTCTTTGTGACAGACACAACGAGATTCGCTCCCAAAGAGGAAGGACGTTCCCACGATTGACCGAGTCCCTGAGCCAAGTTGTGCCGGTCCTTGTCGCGGCGCTGGTCTGCGACGTTGGCGTCACTGAGCCTCACACGAAGAAGAAGAGCCTCATCGGCATCTTCGACAGGCTGTCGGCGTCCTCGTTCCCGACGAAGAGGGCGGTCTCTCTCTACCTGAAGATAGCAGACGCCCAGGGACGATATGAATTGGAGATCCGGTTCGTTCACCTGAACACCGGCAGCGTCTTGGCGAAGGCCGAAGGCAAGCTCAACCAGTCGGACCGGCTGGCGTCCGCGGAGCTGCTCATCCCGTTCCCGCCCCTTCAGATCAACGAGCCGGGGCGGTACGAGTTCCAGGTGTGGGCGAATTCGACAATACTCGGCTCGACGACCATCGACGTGGTGGGACATTCCTCCACGTAGGGACCGAAGTACGGTTCCTCTGTCAAGATTAGGGGAGCCCAAATCCCCGTTGCCGCAGTCCAGTCTCCCCGATTTGACACGGCAGAACGCACGTCCTATTCTTGATTAGTAACCATTCCTGATCCGCGCTGAGCGGGTTGGGAGCACAATCGAATACACCAGAGATGCCGGAGCGCGTCCCAGTTTGAGGAAAGTTGGGGCGCGCTTTGATGTTAAACGGACGGACGATGACGAACACTCCTGCGGTCGCGCCTGCGTCACGGGATCTGTCGGCCGGTATGGAAACGGCAGCCGGGCTATGGGTGCCGGAGGGGTCGGCCGTGGAGATGCCATACGTTGCCGGGCCGGAGGCTGAAGCGGGCAGTAGCGTGATCGTGCACCGGTTCCGGTTTCACGATCCTCGCACGGGACGGAGCCAGACCTGTCACGTTCCTGCTCATCCCAACGCGGCTCAGGCGGAGATCGAGGACATGGCGGCGGAGGCCTTTGAGAGTTTCCTGACCGAGGTGCGCGGATTGGGTCCGCTTCACTCCCCTACCCCGGCGCAGCGCAAGGAGATCGGCGCGTCTATTCGGGAGTTCCGGGAATACGCGGCCAAGCGCCGTCAAAGCGCCATGAACAGGATCTACTTCTAGGCCTAGAGCCCCTGGAGAAACCGTTCGTAGTGAGCCCTTCGACAGGCTCAGGGTGAACGGTTTGCATTGCACTACGGTGAACCATCGGAAAGGACTTTGAACATGGCAAGCACTCAAGAACGAACGCGCGAACAGCTACGCAAGAGCATCGGACGGAACCTGATCGGGCACCGCCTCATCGTTTCCGCGGCCACCTCGGCGGGGGACGAGACGGGGCTCATCGACGACACCCTGCTCGGCGGGGATGACAACTACAACGGCTGGTGGTTCGTCGCGACCGGAGGAGAAGCGGTGCGTCGCGTCTCCGACTACGACTCGGCAAGTGCCCGCCTGAGCTGGACGAGACCACTTGCGCAGGCGACGGCCGTTAACGACTCATACGAGCTGTGGCCCTCGGAGTACCCGCCGGAGGTCGTCCACGACTACATCAATCAGGCCATCGGCGAGACTGTGGGCCACATCTACGAGCCAGTCGAGGATATTTCTCTTCATGCGGGCGGGGGTCTGGCGCGGTTCACGATACCGGCGGGAGTCGACGCGATCTCGAAGGTGCAGGTCCGGGTATCGGCCTCTTCGCCGTCCCCTATCGATACTGACTCTGCCGTGTGGAGGACGCTGCCGGCGCGCCTTTGGGGAATCGAAAAGGGCGAGCGCGCCCTGACGCTCACGGACGGGGGAAGGCGGCAAGCGGGCAACGCGGCCCTCAAGATCATCGGGGGTAGGGAGCCGTCGCCGCTGGCGTCTGACGATTCGACGACGGTCGTGCCGGACGAGTTCATCATCGCGCGGGCGACATCGCTGGCGCTGATGGCATCGCCGGAACTGTCGGAGTCCGGCAGGGTGGCGTGCGAGCGTTGGGACGCACGTACACGTGAAGCACGAGCAACATTCCCGCTGCTGACGAACATGCGACGGGTCGGATAGAAAGAAATTACGGCCCACATCCGTATCTTGGATATAAGGGTCGCAAAACGGAGAAAGAGAATGGCGGAGAACGTAGTCAATCAACAAGAGATATCGCTGGACGGCAAGCGGTACCGGATCGCGCCGAGGCGAGGGGCAAGCGTGCGGTCGTTCATCGCGTCGCGATATCCCGGCAAGCTGGTGCTGGGCGACGTCGGGTCGGACTCCGACCCGAGGCGCAGCGTCGTCAAGTGGACCGATCAGCGCGGCGGGCTGGGAGTCTACAAGCTCGACGCGCGAGACCCGGAACTCGACCGGTGCTCGTACACATCGTGCGACGTGCGGTACAAGGGTGGCATCACGCTGCCGCCGCTCTCGCGGTACACGACTGGCTCCAGTCTGACGGGAGACATCACGGCAATCGGGGAGCTCAACGACGTGTACGGGGACGGGGAGATCTACGCGGCGTGGGGCGGCGGGACGGACATCCGCAAGTATAACGGCAGGGCCGACTCGTGGGGCGAGTCGCTGCACACGCTGCCGGGTGCGGCGGCGGACGCCGTGACGATATCACATCTGGGACCGGGGGGCGGCCACGCGCAGTACCTCGTCTTCGCGCACGGCGGCGGCTTTACTTACACGTCGGATGGGGCGGCGTTCAACACCAACGTCAAGCCCGCGAAGTTCCTTGCGTACTGGAGCGACCGACTGTGGGGCATAGACGATAGCGGGAGACTGTGGCAGGGACCGGCAGGCCCGCTCAGGACTGGCGGGTCCGCCTGCGTCGACGATGCCGTGCTCCCGTTGCCGTCGGGGTACGTAACGTCGCTATTCGTGGGGCCCGATCGTTCGGGCAGACCGATTCTGTACGCGGGGACGAAGGTAGGGCTCTACGCTCACGACGAAGCGAACAACCGGTTTGTCGAGACGCCCGCGAGGTGGCCGAAGCACGACCTCGGCGGATCGGGCGCGACGGCCTGGAGGGGCGTCATCTACGCGCCGGTAGGACGGCACGTGTACGCCTACTCGCCGGGACAGCGGTCGTTCGATTTCGCGTTCCCACGGCGGGGCGAGGACGGGCTCTTCACAACGGCGGGCACCAGGGGCGGGATCACCAAGCTCCTGCCGACCCATCTCGACCTCGCGGTGGTCATGGACGGTCTGGGCGCGCCCTTCACGCCGTCGGACTTCTTCCTCTGGGACGGCGTCGGTGTATCGCACACGCATTCGGCACAGGCGTGGATGTCGATTACGGCGGCATTCGTCTCCAACGCCTACGGGAAGTACCGGCTGTGGTGGGCGACCGATGACGGGCTGTTCGGGGACTCGCCGAACGTCGGCTACACGGAGCTTCCCGAGACGCTGACCAACTCACGTTTCGGGCCTCCGGCTTCCTACGCCACCGGCTACCCGGACACGAACGGCCTACTCCGAGCTTCGCACACCTACCCATGGTTCGACGCGGGCCAGCCGGAGGTGACCAAGACGGCGTTGAGACTCCGGGTGGAGACACAGGACTGCACGACGACCGAGGTGATCGAGGTATACGCAGCAGTCGACTACGGCACCGCGTCGTCGAAGCTGGTGGGCCGGATTACGACGGGCGGCACGACGACGTTCAACCTGCCGGACGAGACGACCCCGAACGGGACCGACTTCAAGGCATTCCAGATCACGTGCAGGCTGAGGAGAGGGCCGGACGTCACGAAGACGCCCGTCCTCGTCTCGATGGCGCTGGAATACCGAAAGAAGATCCCGACAAAGTACGGGTTCACCTTCGACGTGACGCTGAACCAGGAGCACGGCGGTCGGACTCCTAAGGACATGCGCGCCGACCTCGCGGCGGCAATCGAGAGTACGAACCTCGTCGAGTTCACCTTCCGTGACGACGCGGGCACGACGCGGACTCACTACGTGGACGTGGTCAGCGTATCGGGCGGCGAGGAGACGGGCCTGGACGAGCGGGGCACGAGCAGGGTGACGGTGGAGGAGATATAGCGATGAGACTGATACACGGACAGGAATCGGTGACGGCGGGCACGCCCGCACAGCTCACGAGCGAGCCGCTGAGGGCGGTGAAGCTCTGGATTAAGCACGGGAGCGAGGCGGATGGCGTCGCTCAGCTTTCCGGGCCTACGGGCAACGAGTCGGGCGTGGAGGTCGGCGCGGAGCTTGCGGAGTTCGATTTCACGACGGCGGGCAGGGGCAGTATTGACGCCTCCACGCTGTACGTGGACGTTTCGACCGGCACGCAGACGGTCACGTGGACGCTGATGGTGGCATGAGATGAATTCAAACGAAAAAGCGGACAGAGGCGTTCTCTTCTGGGCCATAGGCATCCTCATCACGGTCAATCTCGGCCTGATGGGGTGGTCGGTCGCGGTGCTGGACGGCAAGGCGGACGACGCCGCGGTGGCGCGCATCGAGCGGCAGGCGGAGGAGATCGACCGGCGCGACCGGGACTACCTCGTGCGCTCGCAGATCGAGGACCTTGTGCGGAACGGCTCGCCGTACGTGAGCGACAAGCCGAAGATCGAGGACCAGCTCGACAAGCTGGAGGGCAGCGTCGCGGGCAACGAAGGGGACATCCGCGACGCGACGAGTTCGCTGGTGCGTATCGAGACGCAGGTGGCGCAGATACGCGAGACCCTGCAGAAGCTGGACGGCAAGCTCGACGAGATCACGGAAGCGCTCGCGCGCAGCGGGGCGCTGGCGCGGCGGGAGTGAGGGGCCCAAGTCCGTTCGTGGTGAGCATGTCGAACCATGAAATGGACTGCGCTTCGACAAGCGTAGAGCGAACGACGGGCTCGCATTCCAATCCCGCCCAAATACCCCTACCCCGTTGCTATCCTAATGGCGGAAGGTGCGTTATATAGTGTAGCATCGGCGGGCTGAGGCTAATCGACATGCTCTTGGCAGCTCCTTATATTGGGAAGCCGACCATGCCCGACCGCAACGATGCTCCGTCAAAGGAAGAAGTAGAGGACCTGGTACGACGAGCGCAGCAGGGACATAGTGAAGCGTTTGGGGGCCTGTATGAGGCCTACTACGACAAAATCTTTCGCTACGTGATGTTCAAGACCGGTGACACCCTTGAGGCGGAGGACCTGACCGAAGAAGTATTCCTGAGGATGTTGGAGTCGATCGGCTCCTTCAAGTGGCAGGGTTATCCGTTTACGTCGTGGCTGTTCCGGATAGCGCACAACCTGGTTATCGACTACTACAGGAAGGCAGGAAGACAGAAGAAGACCTCGCTCGACGATGCCATGCGGGTGGTGGGTTCGGACGGCGTGGACGTGGACAGGAAGCTCGACATCGAGCTGTCGATCAAAGAGGTCAAGGATGCGATGGGCGGTTTGACGCAGCTGCAGCAGGAGGTCCTCTCGCTGCGGTTCGCGGGCGGGCTGTCGGTGGCAGAGACGGCCGAGGCGATGGGCAAGAAGGAAAACGCGGTCAAGGCGCTGCAGCACGCGGCGATCAAGAAGCTCAGGACTCTCCTTGGCCCGGCGATGGAACAGGGCCTGATAAGCCAAGGCGGCGCATAGAATGAGCACTACCGTAGACGACATTTTGAACGAATGCATCGAGCGCCTCGCGGCGGGCGAGACGGTCGAGCAGTGCCTGGCGAGCTACCCCGACTATGCGGTCGAGCTGGAGCCGCTGCTGCGCACTTCGGCCTCGACGATGAATGTCGCGGCGACGATCACGCACCGCGAAGAGGCCAAGCAGCGGAGCCGGTACGCATTTAACGCCGCGGTGGCCGACAGGAAGCGAGAGGCCAACCGTGGCTGGCTCGGTCGTGCCATCCGGCCTTCGGGCTGGCGGGCGAAGCTCGCGCGGACGGCCGCAATTGGCCTCGGCATCGTCGTGCTGGGGACGGGCACCGCATATGGCGCGACGGTGGCATCGGAGGACAGCGTACCGGGCGATCCGCTCTACGCGGTCAAGACCCTCAAGGAGGACATCTCCCTGAGGATGCCGAAGTCCGACCTGGCGCTGGCGAAGGAGCACGCGCACCTGGCAACCGTCCGCACCGACGAGGTCGGCTCCCTCATCGACCGTGGCAGGATGGAGCAGGCGAACGAGCATGTCGTGCGCGTCACGTACCACCTGAACTCCTGCGCGGAGCTTGTCGGAGTCACGATCACGGCCCACGGGAACCCTCTCGAGTTGCCCGCCAGTACGACGCCGGAGGACCATGAGCAGCGGATAGTTGAGCTCGTGGCATACTATGAGGGCAAAGCCCAGCAAGTGCGAAACCGCTTCGAGCGGCGAATGCGACGCCTGCCGCCGCAGCGGCAGTGGGAAGCCTATCTGATGTTGCAGCAGTGGGAGCTGAGGCACCGCATGTTCATGCAGGCCCTACTGAACGAGGGCCCACCGGGGTGGACCGTCGGCATCGACCCAAGGACCGGCCCTCCGCAATAGCACTGCGCCTTGTCGCAGTGCGTCTTCCGGGAATTCGAGGGCTGACCTTGATTCCCCACACCACGAACGTCGCGTCTCAAGGACGCTTCTTTTCCCCGTGAACCTACGCCTCGAGGCAACACCCCCGGGACTGGCGTCAGACGGCCCCGTACACTTCCGCATCGATGCCCAGCGGTTCTTTGCTACACTAGGCAGTCGCGGGGCAGGCCTCGGAGAACGACTCGTGTGACAGCGACGAGGCACGCTCGTACTCCCAGTACTTGGAGCAACGATGATTGAGACGGACGAAGTTGAAGCGCGTGTTGCGGCCTCCCTCAAGGCGGCAGGCGTCCCTTACGACGTGATCAAGTGCGATCCGGCGGCGGCGGACACGGCGGTCTTCTGCGAGAGGTATGGATACCGGCTGGAGGACAGCGGGAATACGATCGTGGTCGTTTCGAAACGGGGTGAGAAGAAGTATTGCGCCTGCGTCGTCCGGGGGGCCGACCGGCTGGACGGGAACAGGACGGTCCGCCGGCTGATGGGCGTCACCCGCC
>JAPOPA010000320.1 GCA_026713145.1 Chloroflexota bacterium | reverse complement strand
CAGTCGCTGGAGCGGCATCATCGCCCAGATGGACGACGATATGATGCTGAGACCCGGAGTCGAGGGAAACTGGTCCGCCAAGGATGTCCTCGCCCACGTGGTCTGGTACGAGCGAGAGATTGTCGGAGTGCTCAGGGCACGCGCCTTCGTCGGCTCCGACCTGTGGGCGCTGCCGTTGGACGAGCGCAACGCCGGAGTCTATGAGGAGACCAAGGTCATGACTCTGGAGGAGGTCCGTGCCGAGTCCGCGAGAGTGTTCCCCCAGCTTCTGGAACTACTCGAAGCTCTCCCAGAGGACGCCTATGGCGACGCATCCCGCTTCCCAGGAATGCCCGCCGAATGGGAGCCGTGGTTCATAATTGCCGGAAACACCTTCAACCACTACCTCGACCACACCGAGTCCCTCAAGCAGTTGCTGGATTAGCCGGGCTGGGATGCTTCCTCAGCCCTCTCCCAGGTAGTGGACTACCCTCCTCTTCGGAGGACTCTGCCGGGTCTCGTTCCGGTGTGGGCGCCATTGAGGACGACCGGCTCGCCGTTGACGAGGACGTGAGGCATTCCGTCCGAGTAGCGGTGGGGGTCGTCGAAGGTGGCGTTGTCGATGACGGTGTCGGGGTCCAAGATGACAATGTCGGCGGCGTAGCCCGCTTTGAGAAGGCCTCTGTCCTTGAAACCCATGCGCTCGGCGGGGAAGCCGGCGGCCTTGTGGATGGCCTCTTCGAGAGTGAGGACGGCGGGCTGCTCTCGGACGTAGCGGCCAAGGATGCGGGGATAGCAGCCGTAGAAGCGGGGATGGGGCTTGTCGCCGCCGTAGATTCCCGTCGGTGAGATCGCGCTGCCGTCGGAGCCGAACATCGCGTACGGCTGGGCCATGAAGTACCGGATATTGTCCTCGCGCCGGTTTACGGCGACGCAGCCGACGTTGTTGTCCTCTTCGTCGATGAGCTGGAGGTAGACCTCCGCAGGGTCGTGGTTCCGGTCCTCCGCTATTTGCTCGATGGACTTGCCGACGATGTCGCGGTTGGCCTCGGTCTGGACGTGGCTGATGATGATTGTGTCCCACTCCCATGGGAGGCCGCGGAACCAGCCTTTTCGGAGGTCGGTGACGGCCTGACGGCGTGTGTCGGGAGTGCGAAGTCGCTCCAGCATCTTCGCTACGCCGCCGTCCTGAAGCCACTCCGGCACCATCTGGCTCAGGTGCGTGCCGCCCGCGATGTATGGGTACATGTCGTAGGTGACATCCACGCCTCGTGCCCTCGCCTGTACGATGGGCTCTGTCATCACCTCCGGCGTGTCGAAGACGCGGCTGTCGATGATCGCCATGTGGGAATACTGCACGGGTACGCCAGCGATTGCACCGATCTCGATGGCCTCCTCGACGGCCCCGACGTGGTTGTCGGCCCAGAGCCGGGCATGGCTGGCGTAGAAGGCACCCTCGTACGGGGCGATGGCGCGGGTAATCTCGATAAGCTCGTCCGTTGCGGCGTAGCTTCCGGGCGGGAGTGTCAGGCCGGTCGTGAAGCTGAAGGCGCCTTGTTCGACCGACTCGGCCGCGAGGCGACGCATGGTGTCAAGCTCGTCCGCGGTAGGTGGACGATTGTCGAGCAGGCCTGCGGCGGCGCGCAGGGTGGCGTGACCGACCTGGTTCGCGACGTTTACGCTGATGCCGTCCGACTCCAGGAACGCAGCGTATCCATCATGATCGGTCCACGTCCATTCGACTTCAGAGAGATGGGAGCGAGCAATCACGGAGGCTCCCAGCGGTCCTACGGGGAAGGGAGAGTAGCTGCAGTTTCCGACGACCTCGGTCGTGACTCCCTGGAAGACCTTACTCTCGGCGTTGCGGTCGTCGATGAGTGTGCGGTCGGAGTGTGAGTGCATGTCGATGAAGCCGGGCGAGACAACGTGCCCGGAGGCGTCGATGGAACGGCGAGTCTCCGCCTGTCCGAGGTCGCCGATGGCTGCGATAGCGCCGTCGGTGATTCCAATGTCTGCCTCGTAGCGGTCCTTGCCGCTGCCGTCGACGATAGTTCCGCCGGTGATGATCGTTTCGAAAGCCACTTGAGTTCCCCTATGGACGGACTTTCGCGGTATCTTACATCTTTACCACAAGGGTCGTCCGCAGCTACGGTGTTACTTTGTTTCGCTATGTGTATGCCAAAAGAGTGTTTACAATCCTGATGGCCTTTTCTCTACACTGACCTAACGGCGGTGGGGCCGGGCAGGTTGACAGGGGTTACTCGATGCGGGCTGCCTGGCCTGTGGCCGTTTGCGCGGGAGTGAACTTTCTGATCGAGTCGGCGTCTGAACGTGACGCAACTGAGAAGCGTCGAAGGGATGAGCAAACAACCCTGGCACCCCCGCTGTTGAGCAGTACGAGTTTGAGCTAACCTGCGCTAACTGAAGGATGGCACATTGAGGTGCTCCTTGATAATCATGCTGTGTCAGGAGCGAATTACTGCCACCGCTTGCAAGGGATTACTTTGGCGAACGTCAGCCATCTCTGACCACCTAGAAACATTGACAAGTCTATCCTGTTCGGCTCAAATTCATATTTAACCGCCCCCTGATAGATAGGAACCACACTATTGGTAGAGGCATACACTCGGACGATGCGGAGATATGCGGTCTTTGCGGGACGAGCTAGTCCCTCGGTGTTCTGGACGTTCGCACTGGTTCAGGCCGCCATATTGCTTGCTGCTCTGCTACTCGCCTTTGTCGTTCACTACGCACTCGCAATCTTCTCCACCGTCTACATCGTTGGAACGCTAATCCCAACGCTGGCCGCCATTACAAGACGCTTGCACGACATAGGGAAGAGCATAGGCTGGCTACTGATTGGCGTTGGCGTCGCCTCATTGGCTCTCGTGATCGCCTTTGCACATTTCGTGTTCGGGGACATGGCCCTGGGGATAGCCCTTTACGATGAGGGCCGCATGGATGATTTTCCAGAAGGTATTGTGAAGGATTATATCCGCGACACATTATTGCAGGCCGGGTTACTGTCGTTTGGTATCGGTGCGGTAATGGCAGTAATCGGTGGGACCTTGGCAATCAGGCTCGTGGCGCTTCTGGGCCAACCGGGCGACCCGGGAGAGAACAAATACGGCCCTGCGCCTTAGCCTCTCTCCTGAGGAATCACGTAGTCAGCGCACTGCTACATCACCATTCTGATGGGGTGTTGCGCTATACAGCGAATCCGCACCTGCGAGGCCATCGTGGTCCCTTTGTATGGTGTCGTGACGGGACAGTAAGGCGAGATATCTACGGGAGGACAGGCATTGGCAACGATCAAGATCGTCTCTTGGAACGTGAACGGCATCCGGGCGGCGCACAAGAAGGGACTCCTCGACTGGTTAGAGGAGGAGAAGCCCGACATCCTCTGCGTCCAGGAGACGAAGGCGAATGAGGAGCAGCTTCCAGCCGAACTACGAGAGATCGAGGGATATCACAAGTTCTACTCCTCCGCTGAAAAGAAGGGCTACAGCGGGGTTGCGCTGTACACGGCGATTGAGCCGGTCGGCGTGGAGCCGGGATTCGGCATCGAGCGGTTCGACAGCGAGGGGCGCACTCTGCAGGCGGACATGGGCGACTTCGTTCTGTTCAACGTGTATTTCCCGAACGGCAAGAGTTCGAACGAGCGTCTCACGTACAAGATGGACTTCTACAACGCATTCCTTGACCACATCGAGTCAGTCAGATCGAAAGGCCGGAATGTCATCGTGTGCGGCGACGTGAACACCGCGCACAAGCCCATCGACCTCGCGCGACCGAAGGAGAACGAGAAGATATCCGGTTTCCTGCCCGTCGAGAGGGAATGGATCGACAGGCTGGTTGAGCACGGGTACGTGGACACTTTCAGGATGTTCAGCGAGGAGCCTGGACAGTACTCGTGGTGGACCATGCGCGCCAATGCCCGTGCCCGGAACATCGGATGGCGTATCGACTACTTCTTCGTCAATGAGGAGTTCCGTGGGAGGGTCAAGTCGGCGGGAATCCAGCAGGAGGTGATGGGATCGGACCACTGTCCGATCAGCCTGGAAGTGGAGATCGGGGGCTAGAGAGTCCTCATGGAGCCCCGGACGCTCTATCGCGGAGACTGCCTCGACTGGATGCGGCGATGGGCCGATGATAGCGCCGACCTGATCTATCTCGATCCGCCGTTCAACAGCAGCACCGGCTACGATATCGGAGTCCCCGCCGGTGAAGGCGGGAGACCCCGGGCGAGGGCATTCAACGACACATGGAAGTGGGACGACTCAGCGGCCGAGCGGCTCAGGCGAATTCAAGAAGAGGCAGGACATCCGGCCGGCAACGCCGTCGCGGGGCTTCTCCATCAGCTTGGAGAGTCCAGCATGCTGGCCTATCTCACGTACATGACCGAGCGGCTCGTGGAGATGCGGCGTCTTCTGAAGTCCACGGGCAGTATCTATCTCCACTGCGACCAGACCGCGAGTCACTATCTGAAGGTTGTCATGGACGGGATTTTCGGCGCCGGCAACTTTCGGAATGAAGTCGTCTGGAGCTACCGGACGGGTGGAGTGAGTAAACGCTACTGGCCGCGCAAGCACGACGTGCTGCTGTTCTACGTGAAGACCGACGCGTACAGGCATCGCCCGCTGCAGGAACGGGTGCTGTATGACAAGCCGTTCTTCAACGCGCAATTCGATGAGGAGGAAAGGCCGTATGCCGACGTGTACGTCCGCGATGTGTGGGACGACATAAAGCCGATTATCAACGTGTCGAAGGAGCGCCTCGGATATCCGACGCAGAAGCCCGTGGCGTTGCTGGAGCGCATTGTCGAGGCGTCTTCCAGTCCCGGTGACATGGTGTTGGATCCGTTTTGTGGCTGTGGGACGACCATGGTTGCCGCTGAGAAGTTGGGACGGAGATGGGCCGGGGTCGAGAGTTCCGAGTTCGCGATAGGCCTCATACGGGAGCGTCGGCTGAAGGAGATGGGAGTTGAGGCTGTGGTTGAAGGTCTCCCAACCGGCAATTGTATTTCGCTGTAGACTGGCAACGGCTTCGTCTCTGTCAGGGGATACGTGATGCTTCCATTCCCATGCGTCCAAGGCATCGACTCCGACCCCGCCACGTTCCTGTCTCATCGGGGGAAAATATTCGCCGTATTCGATGAGCGAACGCAGGGCTCCGGCAACGTGTCATACGGGGTTGAGGTTGATGGACGGCGCTACTTCGTGAAGACTGCAGGTCGATCTGACGATGACAGGTACTATCTGTACCATGGCGGGCGGGTCAGCCTTCTGCGCAACGCGGTGAGGCTTGCGGAATCCTCGGATCACAGGACGCTTTCCAAGCTTCGTCAGGTCGTCGAGTCTACCTGGGGTCCGATGCTGATTTACGACTGGGTCGAGGGGGAGTTGATGAGTAGCTGTCTTGACCGAGTAGGGAGCTTGAACGTGAGAGAGGTCGGGCACCTGGTGACGGAGGTGTACGACCTTCATCGAGAGCTCGCCAGTCTGGGCTGGATCGCCAATGACTTTTACGACGGCGCGATGATCTACGACTTTCAACGACGCAGGGTGCACGTCATAGATCTCGACAACTATAACTTGGGAAATTTCACCAATCGGATGGGGCGCATGTTTGGTTCGTCCCGGTTCATGGCGCCGGAGGAGTTCGAGTTCGGCGCCACTATCGACGAGCGGACGACGGTGTTCACGATGGGCCGGACGGCGGCTGTACTCATGTCGGACAACTCGCTGGAGAGAGGGCCATTCAGGAGAACCGATGGCCAGTACGAAGTCATGGTCAGGTGCTGTGCGGAAGACCCGGACGACAGGTTCCAAACGGTGGCGGAGATGTTCGCGGCATGGGTCGCTCCTCGGGACTAGAGAGTGTGTCATTTGGGCCACCGGGGCCGTTGGTAGCAAGGTTGCCAAATTGTGACAGTCCCTTCGACTGGCTCAGGGTGAACGGGGCCCTCTTATGCTGACAGCCGATTCCCTCCGGTTGGTTTGACTGAGCCCAACACGACTTTCTCTAGTTCCCCACGTATAATCCGCCTACTTCACGAGGGTATGACGAAGGAGGCCACCATGGGAAAGCCGCGCATGATGTTCTTTCACGACGGACGCCACCCGCATATCTACATGTACGAGCCGCCGATGCAGAAGGAGGAGTATGCCGCGGCTATCGATGAGCTTTCGGGCACGACTATAGACGCAGTCATGTTCTGCCTTGGGGAGGGCCGGACGTTCCTCCACGATACGCAGGTGGGAGAGCTGTGGGGGCACAACGTTGACAAGTGGCCTCACCTGATATGGAGGCGGACGTACCAGAATGCCAACGGGCTGATCGAGGAGGGCAACGACCCCTTGAGGATCGTGTGCGACCGCGCGCACGAGAAGGGGATGCTGCTGTACCCGACGTTGCTCGTGCAGGTCGGCAGCGATGAGCGTTGGGGAGATCGGGCGACGTGGGTGCGGTGCTCCGACTTTCGGTTCGAGAACAAGCATCTCGAAATCCAGGCGAAGGGGGGAGTCGACTCCAGTTTTCCGGGATTCGACGGGCTCGACTTCATGCACGATGAGGTGCGCGAGGAGCGGTTCGCCATCGTCGAGGAGGTGGTGACCAACTACACGGTAGAGGGTTTCGGGCTGCACATGGGACAGCCACCGCACTACTTCCATCCCGACGGGGTGGACAAGGGCCGTCCGGTGCTGACGGAGTGGATTGGCAGGGTCTATGACGCCGTCCACCGCAGCGGGCCCGACCGAGAGTTGGTGGTGCGCGTCCCGGCGAATCTCGATGAGTGTATGGCTGTTGGGATGGACGTTCGCGGCTGGATCGACGACGGGATCGTCGACGTAATCATCGGGGACGGAGCGGTCGGCGATACGATGAACCAGATGGCTGATTTCCGAGGACTGGTGGACGCTACGAGAGGGACCGACTGTCGTGTTCATGCGTCGCTGCAGCATCGCGTGGACTCGGACAGGGTAGGGGATGCGACGATCGAGATGATCCGCGCTGCGGCGGGGAACTACTGGGAGCAGGGGATCGAGGGGATATACATTTCCAGGGGGTGGTTTTACAACTACCCGTATGACGCCACGTTCTACGAGAAGATCAGGGAGATTCCTCAGCCCGACGTCATGGCCCCAAAGGACAAGTACTACCGGGTGCCTACCATGGGAGACGGTCCGAAACCGGAGAGCGGCCCTGGCAGCTTGATGCAGTTGCCGGCGACCCTGGAAGTCGGGACGTCGACACCGATTAATTTCACCATCAACGACGACCTCCCCCGGTGGGACGCCGTCGGACGAGTACACGAGGTGCTGCTGCGCATCCGCATAACGGACACGACGGAGCTCGACCGCATCTCCTTCGCGCTGAACGGGGAGGCGCTGCCCGACGGCGCGCTGAGGATCATCAACCAGATGTTTTGGATGAGCGGCCCTCGCCGGACCGCGCAGGGGTACTGGTTTGTCTACACGCTCGACCGAGACGCATGGCCGCGACAGGGGGCGAACACGCTGCAGATCACGTTGCTGGAGCGAGACCCGGACGTGACGCCGCCGGTGGTAGTTCAGGATGTCGAGTTGGAGACGAAGTACCTGATGGGCAAGAACTTCCGCCGCGGTCATGACGATCCCGCGCTGGGCAAGTTCGAGGGGAGAATGGGGGGGAACTGGTAGGCGTGATCTTGGTAGTGACTAACGGGAACTTTCGCAAGTGCTTTGGCGTAGATAGCCATGATAGGATTGGTCTGCGCAGTCTTTAGCGGCGGGGAGGCGAAGAGTGATGAAGCGAGAGTTTGCTGCAAGTGTGTGTCAGGAAGGGGAGTGGTATGTAGCGCAGGCCCTTGATGTTGATGTTGCCAGTCAAGGAGAGACCCCCGAAGAGGCTCTTGAGAATCTGCGTGAGGCACTTGAGCTTCACTTTGAACCTCCGGTTCCTACCCAGGCACCCCAGATTCGTCGCATAGAAGTAGAGGTTTCCGCCAATTAGGCCTCTGCCTTACCGGGAGGTCGGCCGCAAACTCGCAAGGGTGGGCTTTATTGAAGTCGGTCAGAGGGGCAGCCACGTCAAGTTCGCCAAGACGACAAATGAAGGGGTGTTGTGCCCCGCCACAGAGAAATCGCCGTCGGTACCCTACGTAGCATCGTGCGGCAGGCCGGAATGACGCCACGTGAGTTTGAGGCCATCTGAAGTTCGCTGGGGATGGGAACGAGTGGTGACACTTCTCCCGCCCGTGATTAACAGTGTGTGTCCCCACCCGCGCCATTGTGAAACACCCTTGCACTGGCTATACTCGGGGCCGCGTCCCTACGGACAATCTCCGTGTTCCCGCTTGCCGACTGGAGGACCAACATGACCCATTCTTCTGACGCCCCGAAGGTGATCTTCACCGATGACGGTTGGATTCTGAGCGCCACCGAGCCGCCGCTTACCGTTGAGAAGCTGAAGGCGGAGGTTGTGGACAGTCATAACTGGCCGGGCGGGGCGCTGTGGTGGAGCATCGGCGATCACGAGGTGTACCACTACGAGACGGAGATCGGCGAGATCATCGGCGAGGCCATCGAGGGGCTGGATGAGGGGACGTACTCGTTCGTGCATTCCGGCACACCGGGGGTCATAGGGAAGATCGCGGCAAACGTCCGGGCGTTGAAGGATGAGTGCGGCGGGCCGGTCACGGGTCTGTCGAAGCTGTGCCGAGAGGCGGGACTGCAGTTCTTTCCGCGTGTCAGGATGAGCAGTCACTACGAGATTGACCCCCGCAACCCCGCCTACGGACGGTTCCGGCGGGACAATCCCGAATTACTGATCGGCAAGCCGGACGAAGAGCTTGCCGTTGGGAGTCTGCCTTGGGGGCAGCGGACGGGCTTGAACTACGCGTATCCGGAAGTGCGCGAGTACCAGAAGAGCATCATCTTCGAGACGTTCGAGCGTTTCGACGTGGACGGCGTTGAGTTGGACTACATGCGACATCCCGGCGTCTTTCGTTCCGATGAGGCTTACCAGAACCGGTACCTGATGACAGACCTGATCGAGACGGTGCATGATCGGCTCAAGGAGGTCGGGGAAGAGAGAGGCAG
This sequence comes from Chloroflexota bacterium, assembly GCA_026713145.1. GTDB lineage: Bacteria > Chloroflexota > Dehalococcoidia > Lucifugimonadales > VXLM01 > VXLM01. Next base: position 1,364 of record JAPOPA010000320.1, on the reverse strand, counting down.
GAAACTGCAATTGGCGGTGCGTGTGCCTCCGACGTTGGCCGATTCGGTGAGGATCGGCCTTGACGTGGAGCGGTGGATTCGCGACGGGCTTGTGGACATCGTCACGGTCGGGGGCGGTTTCATTCCGTTCGAGACGCCGATCAGGGAGTTTGTCGAGGCCGCTGAGGGCACGGGATGTCAGATCTATGGGTGCATCGAGGCTACTCGGCACATGGACGACGACGCCGTTCGGGCGCTGGCGGCGCGGTGGCTGAGTCACGGCGCTGCGGGAGTGTACCTGTACAACTTCTATACGATCTACCCGGAGTGGAACCAAAGGATCGCGGAGGAAGTCTCGGACCCCGGCCGACTCGAGAGATTGAATAAGCGTTACGAGTTGGACAGGGCGGGTCCGCTATATCCCTCACGTGGCCACGGTGGAGCGTTCCGGTATGCGTCGCCCTCGACTACTCTGCCGGTGACGCTGCGTCCGACCTCGGACGGCGCCGGACCGGAGTTTTCGATCGAGGTGACAGATGACCTCGATGCGGCAATTGCCGATGATGCCCTGGAGGGATGTAGTCTGACTCTGCGGTTTGAAGACATTTCGTCAGACGACGAGATCGAGGTCATGATCAACGGGACGACGCTGCCCCGCCAGTCGGGTGGAGACGCGGTCGACGGTTGGACGCGCATGGGGATAACGGCGCAGTTCTGGATGGAATATCCGGGGTACCCTGAGGAGCGGACGATCGAGGGGAAGAGCTTGACGTTCGAGGTGGCGTGTCCACCGCTTCGGAAGGGCGCTAATGCCATCGGGGTTAGTCTCGTCTCGCCAGACGGGAATGCCGGAAGCGCGACCACGCTCACCAACGTAGAGCTGGCTGTAGCCTACAAGCAGTAGGCCTGCGTTCTCGCTATCTCCAAAATTCGTACTTAAGGCCAAGCGAACGGTCTTCGAGGGGCAGGTCGACCCTCCGGCCTCCGTTGGCGGAGGAGACCTTGAGAGCAATCTCCACTTCGAGAGCGACGGCGACCCGGCGACCGGAGTTCTTCGGTTCGTCGAGCTTTCCGTCGAGGCAGTCCATGACGTCGGCGACGGAATAGGTTGTGCCGTATGCGCCCGTTTGGGGGCCAGGCCACGGAACCTCGACGCGCTTGGCGCCTCCAATAGTGTCCATGTCCTGGGAGAGAGTCCATTCTCGCTGGTTGCCGTGGACCATCTCCCCGGAAGAGCCGCTGATTCGCAGCATCGGCGCTCCCTCACGGAAGTGGACGATCGTCCCGTCCTCGCAGACGAGCAGTCCCTGGCCCTTGAACTCGCTGCTGCCCGTCTCGAGAGGAGGCTTATCTGCCGTGCCTACGACCCATGCGGGTGCGCTGTT
>JAPOPA010000123.1 GCA_026713145.1 Chloroflexota bacterium | reverse complement strand
TGGAAGAGACGGCCATCAGGGCGCGAATCGAGTCCCAGGTGACGGAGCGAGAACGGAACGAGTACGCTGACGCGATCATCGAAAATAGCGGCAGTCTCGAGGGGCTGCGATGCGAGGTAACGAACCTTTGGCGCGAGCGAGCGCCGCACAATTAGGATGTAACACCACACGATGACGACCAAGACACAAACTCTATATCGCAGCTACATCATTGAGGAGTACCACCTCACTGAGGAGCCGTACTACGTTCCCATCGGGGACGAGGTCGAGCTCTTCGAGGCCGCGTACAGATCGAAAATTCCCGTACTGTTTAAGGGCCCGACCGGTTGCGGCAAGACTCGCTTCGTCGAGTACATGTCCTACCGGCTGCGACAGCCGATGACGAGGATTTCCCAGAACGACGGCGCTACGCCGGACGCTTCGTCCAATGGAACCCTGCCTCTCGTGACCATCGCGTGTCACGAGGACCTCACGGCCAGCGATCTCGTGGGCCGCTACCTCCTGCAGGGCGAGGAGACGATCTGGATCGACGGACCGCTCACCCGCGCCGTCAAGGCGGGCGGCATCTGCTACCTCGACGAGATCGTCGAGGCGCGTAAAGACACGACGGTGCTCATCCCCCCGCTCACCGACCACCGCCGCATCCTTCCGGTTGAGAAGAAGGGCGAGCTCCTGGAGGCAGCTGACGGCTTCCTCCTCGTGATGTCATACAACCCCGGCTACCAGAGCGCGTTGAAGGACCTCAAGCACAGCACGCGCCAGCGCTTCGTCGCAATAGAGTTCGACTACCCGCCGAAGGAGACCGAGGCAGACATCGTGGCGCATGAGTCGGGCGTCGACTTGGAGACCGCGATGGGCCTGGCCAAGCTCGGCGAGAAGGTGCGAAACCTCAAGGAGCACGGCTTGGCCGAGGGCGCAAGCACGCGCCTGCTCATCTACGCCGGGAAGATGATCGCTGGGGGCATCGAGCCGCGACGGGCCTGTCAGGTAGCTGTCAACTGGGCCGTTACGGACGATCACTCCCTGCAGGCGAGTGTGGACGAGGTGATCAATTCCATATTCGAGTGATTCTACACAGAGATTCCCCTCTCCCTTGAAGGGTGAGGGTGAAGCCTTCGTGTTCTTCGGCGACTACCAAGGCCGTAACCTTGGTGCCCTTGAATACCCGAATGTTGAGCCACTAGGATAGCGCCCCGTCCCCCTCTCTATGCAAACCCAAGCAATGCCAGCAACCCCAGTCGAGTCCGCAATCCGACAAGCGCTGGCGCGGCACTGCAAAGGCTCTATTGACGATCCCTCCATGGCCCGCGCCGGCGTTCTCGTGCTCCTGTACCCAAAGGACGGAACGACGCACATTCTCTTCAACAAGCGGAGCCAGCACGTCGAAAAGCACAAGGGCGAAATCGCCTTCCCCGGCGGTGGTTGGGAGTCCGGCGACGCCACGATTCTGGATACTGCCCTACGCGAGACCTGGGAAGAGATGTCAATCGACCCCGCCGACGTGACGGTGCTGGGCGAGCTGGACGATATCGTGACGATCTCCGACTTCGTGGTGACGCCTTTCGTGGGGACCATCCCCGGAAACTATGACTTCAAGCCCAACATAGAGGTGGCCGAGGTGATCGAAGTCCCCTTGGAGGCCATCATGAACGGGCGCAATCTCCGCGACGACACGCGCCTCGTGAACGGAACAATCCAACGTCGCACGACTTATGCCCACAACGGACACCTCATCTGGGGCGCGACGGGTATGATAGTGGAAGGCTTTGTCCGCATCCTGAAAACCATCGGCGACGGAGAGGACCTGTGGAAGAAATAGACGTAGTCCGCCAGAGAGTTCGGACGGCCCTCGAACAGTACCCTCCACTTACCATCGAGGAGTTCGACAAGTCGTGGCACAAGATGGCCGACCTGCTGAACTCAACCCAGCTCTCAATGTGGGCCGACATGGGCATCCGGCTGGCGGGACAGACCGTCCGCTCATGGGAGTCTGCCGCGCAGTACTACAAGTCGAGCGCCAAGATCGTGAGCCTGATGCCGTTCAGCCGCTTCGAAGAGTGGTCGGACTGCGGTCTGCGGCTCTGTCAGGACTCCCCCACCCTTGCCGCCTGCTACTTCAACGCGAGTCACGGCACCCTGCAAAAGCTCCGTGCGCGCCACGTCGAAGAGTGGGCCATGATGGGCCGCCGGCTCTACAAGGGAACCTGGAAATCGGGCACCCTCGCCTGCAAGTTCTTCGACTCCAGCCCGAAGCTGGTGCAGTCCCTCGAAATCGAGGACCTCGACCGGTTTGTCGCTTTCCTGGAGTACGTTTCACGCCGGTCATACGACGTGGCGACCGACTGCATCGTCCTTGGCGAGCGCATATTCCCCGCCCTGGGAGAGCACAACGAGGCCTTCATCACCCTGTCGTATTCGGTCGCCGAGACGGGATGGCGGCAGGTCAAGGGCGTGTTCGATGCGACCGCCCGCTCCCTCCCTAGGGTGCAGGCAAGCCAGCGAGGGAGATTCATCGCGCTCTCGGAGGCGCTGCGCGAAAGCGGCGCCGGAAACCTGTCGGGCGCCATGCTCGAAGTGTCGCAGGCCCTGTGGGAACTTGACACCGAGTACCACGAGTACGTCCTTGAGATGTCGGAAGACCTGATGGAGCACGCGCCGACCGCGATCCCCGACTTCATCAAGAGCTGCCCGAAGGCACTCGAACGGGTGACGATCATCCAGTTGCAGCAATGGTACCTGGAAGGCGTCCGCGTCCTTCAACGCAACCGTGACGCGGGTATGGCCTTCTTCCGCCTGGAGTCAGCTCACTCTCAAAGCGAGCTCGACGCCCTCTCGGCCAACATCGAATTCGAGCGCATCAAGGACCTCATGGAAATGTACTGCCAGGCCCTCGCCGGGGCCGAGGTCAAGGTCGCCGCAAGCGAGGAGCTGGCCGAAAAGCGCATCGGCTGGCTTACGCCCGACTCTCCGACCACGGAGGGTTCCACCGTCTACGTGCCAGCCATCGCCGACCGCTATGAGACCAAGGAAGAAAACTTCGCTCTATTCAAGGTCGTATCGACGCACCAGGTGGCGCGGCTGGAGTTTGGCAGCTTCTGGTTCGAGTTCGATACCCCGTCTACCACCTTCAAAGACCTTCGGCCCAGACTGGAAAGGGAAGTACTGGAGACCTCGAAGTCGACCGGGGACGGGACGGACTGGGTGACCGATATCCAGCGTCTATTCAGTCTCCTGGAGGACAGAAGACTATCGCTCGACCTGTTCACCATAATCGAGGGCGGCAGACTGGACATCCGGGTGCTCACCGAATACCTCGGCATGAGAAAGAGCTACGCGCGCGTGCAGACCGACGCCCTCGCGTCTCGTCCCGAGATCACGCAGATGCCCGCCCGAGAGGCCATGGTCGAGTTCCTCGTGCGAGTGACCCTGCGGGCCGACGAGAGCCTCCCCACGCCGGTGGAGTACGTCGAGGAGGCGCGCAAGATCGCGTCTATCGCGCGACGGGCGAACACTTTCGGAACGACGGTCGAGGACACCTCCGAGGCGATGCTGCGCATCTACGCGCTGCTCATCCGGATACCGAACGTTCCCCTCGACGAGAACGAATTCCAGGACCTCGATCTCGGCGACGACGCCGACGAGACATCTATGGAGTCTGAGGCCGAGGACGACATCATCCAGTCGCTCATGGAGGGCCTCGGCGCGGAGTCGCCGGAGAAGTCTCCCGGCGAGCAGGAGTACGAGACCAGCCAGGACGTCGACTATCGAGGCGACTTCAAGCCGGAGATGGTGCAGCTCCTCGAACAGCTTCGACTTCAGAAGGGCACCGAAGGCTCCGCCGACGGTGATACCCAGGAGATCACCCAGGAGATGCTGCAGGAGCTCATGCAAAACAGCGCCGAGCTCGACCTCGACGCCATGGAGTTCGGCGAGGCCAAGGACATGACGGCCGACATGGCGCAGAACATGCTGAAAGAAGCCAGCATGACAGCGCCTTCGCACCCCGACCGCGGACAGGGCCAGTTCGTACACGTCGACGAGGACGGCGGCCCCATCGCCCCGGACGAGCCG